>JAESQP010000013.1 GCA_016765075.1 Gammaproteobacteria bacterium | reverse complement strand
TGACCGCCGACCGCCATGGAGAGCGGAGCGAGGGCGGTTAGTCCCCGATAGGCAACGCTATTTATTTTTTCTCCATCACTCGCTATCGTTCCTAATTCCGAAAAAAATAAATAACGTTGCCTATCGGGGACTAACCGCCCTCGCTCCGCTCTCCATGGCGGTCGGCGGTCAACAATAAAGTCTGTTTGAGTAGTCATAAGGTCTCTGACCCTAAGTGTCTGTTGGGCTATTCAATGTCCCGGTGGAGTAACATAATGGGCTCAATCTAAGCTCGCAAGCCCCAGAAGCTCCCTAGGAGCCTGTCCGAGAATATTGACACCCTAGCGAGAAACCATGTCGAGCAGGCCTTGTAAGGCAAATGCTTCGCTCTGGTTGCGCACTGATTGACGATCGCCAAAAAATACTTGGCATGCCGTTTTTGTGTCGGTTTCCAGCGCCCAGGCAAACCACACTGTGCCCACCGGCTTGGCCTCGGTGCCACCGCTAGGCCCGGCAATACCAGTCACTGCAAGAGAGGCTTGCGCCCGACTATGCGCCAAAGCACCACGCGCCATCGCCACGGCAACCTGCTCGCTAACGGCACCGTACTGATCTAACAAATCTTCACCAACATCAAGCAACTCTTGCTTGGCAGCATTGCTATAAGTAATAAAACCGCGATCAAACCACAATGAGCTGCCACTTAGCGAGGTTAAGCGCTGTGCAACCCCGCCGCCGGTACACGACTCCGCAGTTACCAGTAACCAGCTCTTTTGCTGTAACTGCAGCGCTATCTGTTCAAGTATTGGTTTCATATCGATCGCAGCTTACCTGAAGCCAAATTCGTATAGTGTCTCAAACTACTATAATGATGGCATAGAAAATCCTTTAACTTGAGACGCCACATTGACTTGCTATACTGCGCCGCTTTCCAGGATGAGCTTTAGACCATCATGTTAGGCGATACTCTGCGCACCTTACCGCAATACTTGATCCCACATCATGCTTTGTCACGCCTTATATATTGGCTGATGCGACGACGTTGGCCGTTTTTCAAAAATGCCTTCATCGCCTGGTTTGTTAAGCAATATCAGGTCGATATGAGCCAGGCCAAAAATCCGGATATCGAAAGTTACCCCGACTTTAATCACTTTTTTACCCGCGAGTTACGTGCAGACGCGCGTCCTATTGCCAAAGCGCCCGGCGCGATCGTATCTCCTGTCGATGGTCGCATCAGTGAGGTAGGGCTGATCAACGATGACACTATTATTCAAGCCAAAAACCATAGCTATTCAATGCAGTCGCTACTCGGCGGTGATACACAGCTCGCCAGCCGCTTTAATAATGGCAGCTTTATTAATATCTATTTATCACCGCGTGACTACCACCGCATTCATATGCCGCTTACCGGTGAATTGCAATCGATGATCTATGTGCCCGGCAGATTGTTTAGCGTAAGCCCATCGGCCGTGCGCAGTGTACCTGGGCTATTCGCACGTAATGAGCGCGTCATCTCAATATTTGACAGCGAGATCGGCAGCTTTGCAATGGTAAAAGTCGGTGCGTTATTTGTATCAAGCATTGATACAGTATGGCACGGCGCAGTAACGCCGCGCAGACCAAAAACACTTGAAAAATGGGATTACGCCACAGGTTCACGGCCTAAGTTTGAACGTGGTGAAGAAGTTGCTCGCTTCAATATGGGTTCGACGGTAATTTTATTATTTGAACCTGGCAAGTTATCGTGGCCAACAGATTTGGCACCACATCAGCCCATGAACCTGGGCGAGTTAATTGCTATAGCCTTATAAACACCTGAATATCTATGTTAACAGGCTGTTGAAAGAGTCCATGGTGAGTACGAGACAAGATGACATGACCGTGGGGAATAAATCCTTAATAAGCCCGTAGGGCCATAAGGGCAAAAAATAGCGAAAAAGCGCAGTTGACACGGAGTCAATGAGCATTTTGAGCTATTTTTTCTGAGTACCCCCTTGAAGGGTAAACGCACGCATCGTACCGTCAGGGGCTTTTTCAACAGCCTGTTAAGCACAACTCATAACGGTTTTTAGAGCCCGATAAGCATCGGCATCAAAATTCTGGAACATCAAGCCAATCCCTTCATCACAGACCCTGACAACACGAGCATTGAGGTCTGTCGATTCGATACGTGAATCTTGTTCAGGCTGAAAACGTAAAATCACGTCTAGATCCTGCTCGAATTTGTAAGACTCGGCCTCAATAAACGCACCACCAAGCCCGACATCAACAGTGTGCCCACTAAACGCGTTATCACCGCATTCAACATCGATCTCAAGGCGTAACGGCTGGCGCGAGCTCCAACGTCTTTCTATCATTTTTATAGTAATCCCATACTTGAATCGTCATCTACTGAGTAGTAGGCAAGACCTATGCCTAAAGTGTCAATTCTTCGTGAATCTTTTGAAAACAATGACTTATAGGGGCATCTTGAACGCAAAAGAGTGTTTGTGCAACAAGAAAAATAAAATTGTAAAAATTACCGACGCACAATCCAGAAAAATTCTAGTGTGTCATAAACACGGGTTTCTTAGGCTCGACCCCTAACCCGCATTTCTCACCAGGGGTACGAGATGATCACGTAGAGATTTGGATCCACAAAGGATTTTGCGAGGAAATGGAATAACAGTGTGTATTTCCGACTGAGCAAAATTCTTTGTGGATTCACCTCAGCACCCCCTTGTGGGGTGAAGATCAAGCGAGCACTCGCCCATCTGGTGAAAAATGCGGGCTAAGATCGATCCAAGGCAAACTCGACAATCTCATCAATATGCCCCTTCCTTGCCACTAGCATCAGCAAGCGATCTATACC
Organism: Gammaproteobacteria bacterium; assembly: GCA_016765075.1. NCBI lineage: Bacteria > Pseudomonadati > Pseudomonadota > Gammaproteobacteria > Gammaproteobacteria bacterium. The sequence goes on along the minus strand of JAESQP010000013.1, from coordinate 10,173 downwards.
CAAGGCAACACCTGAACAAGCAGGCAAACCATGGTCAAGAGCGGCCAACAATCTATGATCGATTTTGATTTGGGGTTTTAACAGTACTTCACGCTGAGCATTATGCTGAGCGAATCTCTGTGCCTGCTCAGCACCATCGCGCAGCTCCTGGTAGCCATTGGCTAATTCAACACCATTGAGATAGACCTCAAACCGTTGCGCGCTGCTACCATCCAAATTTAGCTGGGAATATTGCGCTTGAGAGACCGGGTAATTAGTTAATACCGCTATTGAATCAATGCCCAGGCTTGGCTCTATTTCATTCGAGAATACGAGATCATAAAGATCATCCCGCTGACCTTGTAGTAACTCTGTTGAATATTGCGTGGCACTTGCACTCAGATAGGCTTGAATGTCAGCAACACTTGCCTGCTCATAATCAAGTCCAGTTCGGTCAAGCAATAATTCTCGGTAATCATAAAGCTGAACCTGTCGCTGTGGCCACCAGAGTTGTAACAGGTCAACCACTTCCTCGATCAATTGTATTAATTGGAAATCGACGCGATACCACTCAAGCATGACGAATTCGGGGTTATGACGACGACCTGACTCACCGGCGCGAAAGCATCGGCAAATCTGGTAGATTGAACCACTGCCAGAAGCCAGCAAGCGTTTCATTGCAAACTCGGGGGAAGTCTGTAGATAGTAATCGTGTTGAGTGTCGTTATACCCCGAGGCTCGGTTTTGTCCCCCCTTGAGGGGGAGCACGTAGTACTGCTTGCTTTGCCAATGATCCAACATCGGATCGGTTGATGCGGCCAATGACAAAATCGGGGTATCAACTTCTAACACCTTACGCGCAGCAAAAAAATCCCTGATTTGTTTATATAATTGCGCGCGTAGCTGACGCACCGCTTGCGATGCGCCGGGTTGCCAATCTTGCATTAGCAAACTACTCGTGGTGCCGAATCGTGAGCCAGAGCTGGGAACCTGGCCGGACTTAGGTGATTGTAGCGAGAGAAAGCCATTTTGAGTCCATTTTTTTGATCATTTGAGGCGAATATTGAGCATATTTAACGAAAAGGATCGGAAAAAGAGGCCAAAATGGCTTTTTCGCAGTTAATTCATCCTAAGTCCGACAGGCTCCTAGCCCTTAACCCGGGACACATAATCACCTGTACGTGTATCAACCTTAACAACCTCACCAAGGTCAATAAATAACGGGACGCGAACGACTGCACCCGTTTCCAAGGTCGCTGGCTTACCACCCCCGCCAGAGGTGTCACCACGCAGACCCGGATCGGTATCGGTAATTTCAAGTTCCACAAAATTAGGTGGCGTCACCGAAATCGGCCGCCCTTCCCATAACGTAACAATACAATCCTCTTGGCCTTTTAACCATTTCGCTGAATCAGCAATAGCCTTCGAGTCAGCAGCAATTTGCTCAAACGTCTCGGGCACCATAAAATGCCAATATTCGTCATCGCTGTAAATAAACTGCATATCTGTATCGACAACATCTGCCGTCTCTACCGACTCACCTGATTTATATGTGCGTTCGATAACACGCCCCGTTATCAGATTGCGAATTTTAACGCGATTAAAGGCCTGGCCCTTGCCCGGTTTAACAAATTCATTTTCGATGATGCTACAAGGATCACCATCGATCATCAATTTAAGACCGCTACGGAATTCATTGGTACTGACAGTGGCCACGATTTCCCCCCCCATTATGTTAAAAGGCGCTAAAAGAATGTCAAAAACGCGCTATTTTAATTTATTATAGGAAGAATATCCCCTATTTTATCTTCGTTTACCGTGTATTTACTAAAGTGACTCTGACTAAAACACCCAAGCAAACAGTGCCAAGCTGGCAACAACAACTGCGTGTGGTACGCGATGTTGCATCGTTACATAGCGCCAGTGGTTTACAACTCACCGACAAAGAGACGCTAGCTTTAGCACACGCCCATGACTTGTTTGCGACACGGGTTCCTCTGGCTTTTCTTAACCGCGCTGAGCCTGGCAACCCTAATGATCCACTGTTATTACAAGTGCTACCACAGGCTCAAGAATTAGTACAACACCGTGATTTCACGCATGACCCTGTTGGCGATCATGCAGCAATCAAAGTCGATGGGGTGCTACACAAATACAAGGGGCGTGTTCTGTTGATTACCACCGGAGCCTGCGCCATCCATTGCCGTTACTGTTTTCGACGTCACTTCCCCTACTCTGAATCTCATATCGGCGGGCAACGATTACACGCTGCCATAGACTATATAAAGAGTGACACCAGCATTTCAGAGGTCATTCTCAGTGGCGGCGACCCGCTTACCTTAAGTAATGACCATCTACGCAACATTACAGATCAATTACGCCCTATCACACATGTCAAACGTATACGTGTACACACACGTATACCGGTGGTACTACCAGAGCGTATCGATGACGGCTTGATTGATTGGCTGAGTAATATTGCCCAACAAACGAGTATCGTTATTCATGTCAATCATGCGAATGAAATCGATGATCAGGTCAAATCGACACTGAACCTGCTTCATGAAACGGGTTCAGTGCTACTCAATCAGTCTGTCCTACTTAAAAACATTAATGATTCTGTTGAGGATTTATCTGCATTAAGTCAACGCCTATTTGAATGCCGCGTTATCCCTTATTACTTACACCTACTCGACCGAGTTGCAGGCGCCCGGCATTTTTATGTCGATGACAACACCGCACGTCATCTCATCGAAGGTCTACGTCAAACACTCCCTGGCTATTTAGTCCCTAAGCTGGTTAGAGAGCACGCTGGTCAGCAATCAAAAACATCACTCTAGTACTTCTTTCAATGTGATATTGCTGTGTTCAGCGCTCCTGCAGCGGCGTTGCAGGACTTGACAGGGGCCATGGCCATTCGCTGCGAGGTGCATCTTGCCTAAAGCGCCTACTTTTAGTGCCAGCACAAAGAATGCCTCAGAATCACACTCACCCAGATAACTGAGAACGCCCCCCCTGACCATTTCCCAACTGCTCTTCTTGCTCAATTTGAGCCTATTAAACTGTATTCGTTTTTGAGACATTCGCCATAAAATTTTTACGTCACAAAAGCTAAAGGAAATCCGCGCGCCGCCGATATTGATCTCAATAGAGATAAAAACCTGCTAGTAACCTAACAAAGATTAATGGCCTATTTTTATCTTAAACGGCATGGGAACATGCTATTTAGATGGTGTTTATCTTACCGTTCCCTATTATTTGACAGCCATGAGACGTCTTTATGTGGTGATAAAAGGAAATAGTATCTGGAAGTTAGTTAAAAAAACTTCATAGATAACATGCACTCCTTAAAGACAGTGAAGAAATTAAAAATTATCGTGGTACAGCGTAGTTTAAAGACACAGAAGCATGTTTTTAATTTTCAAAGAAAACAGGCCAACTTATGACCAAACAATTAAAGATTTACGCCGCCATCGGCCTCATCACACTATTGACAGCAACGCCTTTGCTGGCTGGTGAGCCGCTGAATGAACCCATTAAACCGATTCCTGCTACCGTCGATGTTGATCCAACGCTCGTCGCATTGGGTAGAAAATTATTTCATGACACCCGCTTATCGAAAGACGATAGCATCTCCTGTGCTAGCTGCCATGATCTGGCAAATGGTGGTGTCGATCATGTCAAGGTATCAACTGGTATTGGAGGCAAGCAGGGCGATATCAACTCACCCACTGTGTACAACACGGGCCTCTTGTTCCGCTTATTTTGGGATGGTCGCGCTGAAACCCTGGAAGCACAGGTTGACGGCCCTATTCAACACCCGAGTGAAATGGGCTCATTGTGGCCTGAGGTTGTCGCCAAACTCTACGAAGATGCTGAATATCCAGGCTTATTCGATAATGCATTTGGTGGTGGTATTAATCGACAAAACATCAAAAGCGCTATCGCAGAATTTGAGCGCAGCTTGATTACACCAAATTCACGTTTCGATCAATATTTACTCGGTAATGCAGATGCCATAACCGATTTTGAAAAAACCGGCTATCAAAATTTCAAAAAATATGGCTGTATTTCCTGTCATCAAGGTGCCGCAGTCGGTGGTAATATGTTCCAGCTCTTCGGTGTTGCCAACTCCTATTTTCAGACACGTGGCAACATTACCAAGGCTGACATGGGTCGCTTTAATGTTACGGGCAACGTCTTGGACAAACATAGTTTTAAAGTGCCTAGCCTTCGCCTGGCTGCACTGACACCGCCTTATCTGCATGATGGCAATGCTGCTACGCTACGCGATGCTGTCGATATTATGTTCAAATTTCAGTTAGGTCGCGAGGCGCCTGATGAAGATAAAGACGCCATTGTAGCGTTTATTAAAACCCTCGTAGGTGAGCATCCGGAGATGAAGAAATGAATAAAGTAATGAGCATAATCCTGCTGATAGGGGCAGTGGCTGTCGGTGCTGGGGTTATCTACACACATGACCGTATGTCTCAGACCACAGAGCAAGGTACGGGGAATTTATATTCAGTGGCCGAAGACATCCATAATCTGCGCCAATTAGATGGTGAATGGAGCCTGGCGGTACTGCGTAGCCTGGTGACTGACTCTGACTTTGACGAAGTGGCCGGATTCTTACCACGCTTACGTGAGCTTCGCGCAGAATTGGCCACAGCCGCTGATGTCGGAGATACCATTCCTGATAATCTGAAGAATCGTCTCTTCCGCTTCCTCAGCCTGGTCGAGTCAAAAGAAGAAACCGTTGAGCAATTCAAAACAAACTTTGCGGTCATACGTAATTCTCGCAAGTTTTTGCCAGTTGCCACACGCGGCTTATTGGCAAGAGCTGCTGAGATAGATACAGAAAAAACAAAAGCGAGTAAGAAACTGATCAACAAAATTCGTGATATCAATGATCGTGTTTCATCTTTCTCACAGCGCCCTGATGAAGGCGCAAAAATACGTGTACTAACGCAGCTAAGTGAGTTTGAAGAAACCGTTCTTAACTATCCACCTGAATTATCGAATGCATTGAATAACTATATCTCGCATTCACGTATTATTATGGAACGTACTATTTATCTGAACGACATTATTAAAAACATACTGGGAACTAAAGTTGCTGAAGCAGGGACTGAATTATCAACTCAATTCAAAGACTTCTCTGATAGCTTGGTTACTGAGCTCAATACGGGCACTACTAACCTTGGCAAACAACTCCTCATGATGATTCTTGGACTCGCTGCTATCGCAGTGGTTACTGGCATCCTGTACGCAGTGAACGCTTTTAGCTTTAACAAGAAACTTAAGACTAACATTGCTAAAGCAACCAAAGAGCTTAAGAAAACAATTGAAAAGAGTGCAGGCAAATCTAGCTCAGGCGCTAACATGGGTTCGGTCAGTTCTATGGCAAGCACCATTGCCGAAGAACTGGGTAACCCTGTTAACAAGTTAAGTGAAAGCCTGGATGCAATCCGCTCTAGTGCCGAACGGTTTAGCACACTAAAAATCGAGGTTGATAAGTTCATGCATGCTAAAGCTGCAGACACCTCTGAGATGATGGACAACCTGAAGCACATCAGTGAAGTACTTGATACAGTAAGCAGCGATAACACACTAAATGATGTGCCAGAAACAATCGATGAAATGCATAACAACATCATGCATGTTCAAGCGTTTACCGGTGAACTACGTAGCCTAGGCGATACTGATCCTAAGCCTCAAGCCTGGTTTAACGTTAACGATGCAGTAACCGCTGCAATCGAAGAAATAAAAGATGAAATCGACGATGGGATTACGATCAAAACGAAGACCAGCACCATACCGGAAGTCTTTGGTTCATGTGAAGAAATGCAACACACCGTAGTAAGCATGATTCACAATGCGATTGACGCAATCAAGTCTGCTGGGCGAGCTAAAGGGCAGATCATGATTTCCACCAAGAAACATAACGATCGAGCAATTATCAGCGTGGTTGATAACGGTAAAGGAATGGACGATGAGACACGTAGTCATGTGTTCGATCCCTTCTACTCTACCAAAAAACGTGGCGATAGTAAGGTATCAGGTCTCGGGCTAACCGTTGCCCAGAAGCTGGTGATGCAAAATGCAGGTAAGATTGCCATTAAGAGCATCCCGGGCAAGGGCACTAACTTCTCGATCGTGCTACCGCTTAAGAGTCGTAACAAGGTGACGGCTCGAGCTCAAGCATAACCCAACCATCGTTAGTAAAATATAGTATATATACGACGCACATCAAGTAGCGGCCTCACTATGCAATAATACTCCACACCCTGCATGAAGCACTCCAAGAGTACTTCATGCTCTCGGGGTGCTACGTGCCCCCACGCCTTCGCGGAGCCTGCCCCGTGCTTGACACGGGGGGCAGGCTCTCGGGGTACAAGCCGCAACAACTTGCTATGCGTCTTCTTTTTTTACTAAGCCACAGCCTAGTGTGGCGTAGCCAAACCAGTATAAAACAGTACTGAAACCGGCTAATGAAATTGTCTTACAGACCGCTATATACCCTATAAGCAGAATACTATTAAGTACGGAGTCTTTGAAATAATGAGCGCCGCCCAACGCGAAATGGTCGACACTGCAATTCTTGCCAACTTATCACCTTTCAATGAAATGTCCTCTGAGCAATTTCATGACGTGGCAACGCGTGTCAAAATCAAACAGTTCAAAAAAGGCGAATATTTATTTCGCGAGGGTCATAGTGACCGCCATACCTTCTATGCAATCAAGGGCCGTATCGCACTCCTTCGCGAGACTAACCTTGTCCAAACCATCGATGGCGGCACTGAAGAAGCAGCTAAGCCCTTAGCCGCTGACCTGCCGCGTAAATTTACTGCACGTGTGCAATCAACCTCAACTATTGTCATGATTGACACATCAGTACTCGATTTCCATCTAGGCAAAAATACTACTGATGCCTACCAAGTCAACGATATCCATACCGAAGATAATAACGATTGGATGACGTGCATATTGCAGTCAGAAGCATTTTCAAAGTTGCCTCCTACCAGTCTACAAAAAATACTATCAGGCGTATCTGAAGCCACCTATAAAGCGGGCGCCACAGTAATAGAACAAGGCCAACAAACTGATCACTATTTTATAATAAAAAGCGGAGTCTGCTGTGAGGCCGATAACCCAAGCCAAGAATGGCGTTGTGGCGATGCCTTTGGTGTTCCAGGTTTACTGTTAGAAACAGGCCAACCTGAAAAAATAATCATGAAAAGCAGTGGCCAACTCATGCTCCTGCCAAAAGCTGACTTTCTGCAGCTTTGCTATAAACCACTCGTTAACACTACCGATAGCAATAGTGTTCAACAACAGATCGATAGTGACTGCAAATGGCTGGATTTACGCCCTGCTACCAAGCGACAAGGAAGCGTGCTGCGTGAGAGCCTTTGCATTAATTTTACTGATCTAAGCCGTAAAATTAACTCGCTAAATAATTCTCAAACTTATGTTGTTGTCGGTGAAACACCTGAGCAAAGTGGTGTCGGCGCTTTTTTTCTCATACAGCATGGCCTTAATGCTTTTGCCTATAATGAAAATACCAGCACCATTGATTCCAGCTTCATTGATACAGATGCAACGCCTTCTGCTGACGCGGTTAATGATCTTGATGACGCCCTATCCAATGAACAGAAACTCAAACTGGAATTGGATTCGGAAAAACAACGATTGCTTGAAGAAGTCGCCTTATTAAAAGCAGACAAATCCACGTTCACTGAGAATGGTTTAGGCAAAGGTCTATCTTTGGTCGATGACCATGCGAACGACTCGTCGACAACCGCTACGTGCTCTCCCCCAGAGGAGGACAACGAGCCCAAAGCGGCAGGTGATGACGCAATCAAAACAACAGAGCCAGTTACCTCAAAAGACAACAGTAAACTAATCGTGCTACTCACCGAAAAAGTGGGGCTGGAGAGTAAAATTACTGCGTTAACACAAAAACTGGCCAACGAAGCTGAAAAGCGTAAACTCGCTGATAATAACTATACTAAGTTTCTAAAAAAAGTGAAACGTTACAAGCTCGGTAACGACACGCTGGTCAAAAAACTTAAATTCCAGCTTATAGAAGGTAAGAACAAATTAACCATATTGGCATCGCAATCTGAATCAGTTGATAGCGATATTAATCAAGCCCGTATAGAGCTCGATGAAAGAACATCACAACTACAACAAGCGCAAGAACACTTACAAAATGAACAACAACGCGTCAGCGAACTTGAAGTGGCGCTAACACAAGCGCGCAATGATTTAGACAATGTCGGCCAGGAATTTGAGGCTGGCGATGACAATGAAAAAGTTCACTTGCTGAAAGAAAAATTAAAAACTAGTAGCGAAGAAAAACGAACACTGGAAGAACAATTAAAAAGCGCTACTGAAGACTATGAGGCGCTACAAAATGAGCATGCCGAAGCAGCGCTTTGGGATGAAATGGAAGATCTTGACAATACACTGGGCATAGGCTCTTCTTCATCAGATGATCTGAATGATTTGAGCGATATACTCGATGACAGTGGTGCTGACGACCTTAACGATCTCGACCTTGATAAGGTTTAACACCAGCGCCAGGCAACAATTTGTTAAACTCGACCCTGCTCTAACGCCGCTATACGCTCTTCTAACGGTGGATGACTCATAAATAAACGCTTGAGCCCACTACTGATTTGACCTGAAATGGCAAATGCCGCAAGCTGATCTGGTAACTGAGGTTGCCCAGAACTGCCTTGCAAGCGCCGCAAGGCTGCGGCCATCTTATGACTTCCAACCAGTTTTGCTGCACCGGCATCAGCTCGGTATTCTCGCTGGCGACTAAACCACATGACAATTGTCGACGCTAAAATACCCAAGACAACTTGCGCTATCATCGAGGTAATAAAATAGCCAATACCGTGGCCACGCTGATTTTTCAAGATAACGCGATCAACAAAATGACCCACGATACGAGATAAAACAATAACAAAAGTATTGACCACACCTTGGATCAGAGCAAGGGTAATCATATCGCCATTGGCAACATGACTGATCTCGTGCGCCAATACCGCTTCAACTTCATCACGCGTCATGCGCTGCATTAAGCCCGTACTTACAGCAACCAAGGCCTTGTTGCGATTCATGCCGGTGGCAAAGGCATTCGGATCAGCCGCGTCATAAATAGCCACCTCAGGCGTACCGATACCCGCCTGCTCTGCCTGGCTTTTTACCGTATCGAGTAACCATCGCTCGGTCTCGTCGCTTGGTGATTCGATGACCTTAGCGCCTGTCATGCGCTTTGCGCTCCACTTTGAAATAGCCAACGAGATAAAAGATCCGCCCATACCCAAAAGAGCTGAAAAAATAAGCAGCGAGTTGATATCAGGATCGACACCTTGCTCATCAAGCACGCCGTCGATACCGAGCAGGTTTAACACAATACTGAGTACCGCAATAACGGCAATATTGGTCGCTAAAAACAAAAATACGCGTGTCATCCAACAACCTCATTTAAAAATAAAAACAGAATTAAGTATATTATTAGGCCTGATCGAGGCAATTTAAAGTAAAAATATAAGCTTCTGGTTAAAGATCACTAAAAAAACGCCGCTATAGACTATGAACCAACTTATCTCTCCTAGATAAGAAGACCTTAGGCCGACGGCATCCTCTGCTGTCGGCTTTTTTTATTCTCCGTTCAAGTTATGCAACCGTTTCTATTCGATCAACCCGTTGGAAACCACGTGGCAATTTGCGCCCACGTTTGGCGCGCTTATGGGTGAAATTATCCAGATCGCCTGGCTTCAGGTTGATGTAACGCTGACCGGCATGGACACGTAGGGTATCGGTTTCGCTTAGCAAAGCCACTCCAACGACAAACTCCCCTCCTTCGCCCACCTTAGCCTTGGGTATACTGATCATTTTAACGCCCTTGCCCTTAGGCAATAACGGTAACTCGTTAAGCTCAAATACCAGCAAATAACCCTGATTAGTCGCAACGGCTAACCAATAATCATCCATTGGCATCACTAAACGCTGCGGCAGTAAAACATCGCCGCCTTGACCAACACTGACCATCGCCTTACCGGCTTTGTTCTTACTGACCATATCACCAATGGTCGCGACAAAACCATAGCCTGTGGTCGATGCCAGCAACACTTGCTCAGACTCGCCACCAATCACCACACCACGGAAACTGAC
>JAESQP010000012.1 GCA_016765075.1 Gammaproteobacteria bacterium | reverse complement strand
CATTGTTCACCCAGCGGCGTTGTCGCTCGCTTATGTGGGCCAACCACACTGCACTCGCTCCGCCTTGCTGGATGAACAATGCGCGCTGGCAGGACGATTAAAATGATTGTTAACACCCCCTAGCCCCCTATGTTTACACTGCTTATTGTCTTTTTTACTGTTTCCATTGTGTTTTCATTTTTTTGCTCGTTATGGGAAGCAGTGCTATTGAGCATTACGCCGACTTATGCCCATATCAAAATGGAGCAAGGCTCGAGCATTGGCCATCATCTTAGTTCGTTCAAAGAAAACATAGATAGGCCATTAGCGGCAATTCTGACGCTAAATACCATTGCTCATACTGCAGGTGCAATCGGAGTTGGCGCGCAGGCGGCGGCGATCTGGAGCGAAACGCATCCATTTATCACCCAGTTTTCTGTGCCTGTGGTAATGACCTTGGCTATTCTAATTTTCTCAGAAATTATTCCCAAAACTATTGGTGCTAACTATTGGCAAGAACTTGCGCCATTTACTGTTAGATCGCTGTTATTGCTTATGGTTGTTCTGGCACCTTTGGTTTGGTTGAGTCAGCTCATTACCAAAGCACTGAAAAAAGATAAATCACGCAGCGTATTATCACGATCAGACTTTATGGCGATGGCTCAGATTGGTGCGAAGGAAGGCGTTTTTGAAGAAGCGGAATCACATATTATTGGCAATCTACTGCAATTTAATACCGTGCGTGCCGAAGATATTATGACACCACGAATGGTCGTTAAAGCTGCTGTTGAGACTCTAACAGTACGAGAGTTTCACGAGAAAAATAAAGACCTTCGATTCTCGCGTATACCAGTATATCAACAAGAATCGAAAGACCACATTACTGGTTATATTCTCAAAACCGAGGTACTGGCTAATATTGTTAACGGTAAGCCAGACGTGACCCTGGCGAGCATTCGTCGAGAAATGATGATCGTTAACGAAGATTTTCCTTTGCCTGACTTGTTTGATCGCTTAATGAAAAAGCGTGAGAATATCGCCTTGGTGGTTGATGAATTTGGCGGTATGGCCGGTATTGCTACGATGGAGGATGTGATAGAAACCATGCTCGGAATGGAGATAGTTGATGAGTCTGATAGAAACGAAGATATGCAAGTGTTAGCGCGTAGAAACTGGCAGCAACGTGCGCGCAGACTTGGTTTGATAGAAGAAATGCCATCAGCTATTAATGCGGAAACTGATGACAATATTGTATCAAAAATAGCAGGCGACGCAACACCAAAAAATTAACAGCTACTAATTCAGGGTTAGTCTAAAATGAATTAGGTGTTCCAGGCCAGAGGCTATTGATTGCCTTTAGTGATACGGGGAAGAGAAAATGGAATCGTTACTCGGTAAATTTAGTGAAGTGTTTGGGTTATTATTTGATAAGGTGGTTGCCTTGGGTCAAAGCCCTGAATTCTACACACAGATAGCAATAGCGATATTAGCAATAATTTTAGCGTCTATACTCGCTAATCTACTAAAAAAAATTACACCGTTTTTTCAAACCTTACCGCAAGAAGGCCATTTTCTTGCCTTGCGTCAATCTTTATATAAATCGCAAGGGTTATTGTTTCCAGTGGTTGCCATTATATTGCTGGGTGTGGCAGTTGCGTTGAGTGGCCAATTCGTTGATCAGAGTTGGTTAATACGCATCACACAAGGTTTGGCAACTGTTTATCTGTTATATACCATTGCTAAACACTACGTTACCCAGCCAGTTGTAAAATCGTTGATTAAATGGTTGGTTTTGCCGTTAGCCATTCTCCATGTGTTTGGTGTGCTTGATGATTTTATTACTTATATTGATGGCGTTGCCATTGAGCTTGGCAATATTCGTTTTTCACTCTATGGTATCGCGCGCGTTCTAATATTCGGTAGTATTTTGTTCTGGCTGGGCCGCATATCAAACAATGCTGGACAGAAAGTAATTCGTGGCCAAGAGGACATTGATGTTGGCACCCGCGAAGTCTTTGCCAAGCTATTCCAAATAGTGCTCTTTGCAACGATATTTATTTTGTTGTTGCAGGTTATGGGTATCAATCTCACTGCCCTAGCGGTATTTGGTGGTGCTCTGGGTGTCGGGCTGGGTTTTGGTTTACAGCAAATTGCCTCGAACTTTGTATCGGGTCTTATTATTCTTCTCGATCGCTCGGTGACGGTTGGCGATTACGTTGAACTTGAAGACGGTAAGGCTGGAACCATTCTTGAACTTAATATGCGCGCGACAACACTAAAAACGTACGATGGCAAAGATATTGTTGTGCCCAACGAGCAGTTTATTACGACTAGTTTTACTAACTGGACACATCGTGACAGGCTGCAACGCTATGATATTGTGTTTTCAGTTGCCTATAAAACCGATTTAGATAAATTATTAGACCTTGTACGTAGTGTTGTCCGTAGCCATCCACAGGTATTAAGCGAGCCTGAGCTAGCAGATGCCGAAATCAGTGAGTTTGGCGACTCAGGCGTCGAGATTTTGGTGGAGTTTTGGATGGAGGGTATTGACGATGGTGTGAACCACGTTGATGCTGATTTGAAACTTATGATTTGGCATGCGCTGAAAGAAAACGACATTGAGATACCTTTCCCTCAACGTGAAGTTAAAATTGTTGGGGCAATGCCTAGTTAGCCTACATTGAAAAATGAATTACTACGTAATCATATTGTTGTTGGTGTTGCTGGGTGGTATTGGAGTGACAATATGGGGCTGGAAAATACTTTTAGTCTCGCGGAAAATGAGCCAATGGCCAGCTGTAGAAGGTGAAATTACTAAGTCAAACTCTGCCCACCTTAGTGGTGAATTCTCACCTAATATTCAGTATCACTATGTTGTTAATGGGAAAGGCTATCAGCGGGATTTTGAATTTCCGAGGGATGTTGAATCCATACCTGAATTATCGGCAAGTTATATCAAAAAATACCCTATGGGAAAAAAAGTAACAGTTTATTATAATACGTCAAACCCAGACGAAGCAGTGCTTGAACCAACATTGCGTGGCGATTGGATGATTCTTGTCTTGGGTCTTGTCGCCATTGTTGCAGCAGTGCTTGCTCTTTTAAGCTAAGGCACCTCTGATGTATGTGTCATGGAACATGATCTTGTACCTGAAATCTTCCAGCTCTTCGGCGCTAATCTTGCCACCCTAAGAGTACGTCCTCAGGAATGCTATCGCATTCCTGAGGGGCGCAATAGCCCCACTATTGACTGCGATTCGCATCTTGATTTGAAAACAACAGATACAATCTCGCTGTCCCAGAATTAATCAGAGGTATCCTAAACTCTTGCTATGTAGCACCGCATGTTTAGGTTCGCGCTATGATGATGTGCTGTGTCTACGTTGAGCCTATAAAGCGCCATCTTGAAACAGATTAAGATAGGTGATTACTTGCTACACAAATGATAAACACTGCCAGGAGAGAGATATGAAACTACGTATTCAGTGGGTATTAGTTATTTATATTTGTTTTGTTTTTCTGCAATCATTATTTTTTAAATTCACCGGCTCCGAAGAAACCGTCATTATTTTTTCAACCATCTCTGAATGGATGCGAGGGATTGGTCCGCTAGAATTTATTGCGCCACTATTTGAACAATATGGCGGCCTGGTCATCGGTTCTACAGAGCTAGTGGCATGTGTTCTATTGGTTATTTTCGCTACTCGGTTTTGGGGTGCGCTATTAGCACTTGGCGTAATGAGTGGCGCAATATTCTTTCATCTCTTTACGCCGTTAGGTGTTGATCGTATTGTTGATAGCGCTGGTAATACCGATGGTGGTGTGTTGTTCTACATGGCATGTGGTGTATGGATTTGTACATTAATTCTCGCATTTATGAATAATCCATTTAGAAATAAATCAGCTTATGCATTGTAAGTAGCCTAGTGTCATACCAACCGTATAATGACGGTCTCAGAGCCATTCAAGCAGGCCAAGGCAAGGCGCAGCCATGCAGCAATAGTTGTTCTATTGCAAGTGGCTGCGCCCCGCAGGAAGTGCCCTTGGGGTGCAACGCCGCATTGGGCTGCTTGAATGGCTCCCTTCGGGCGAGACGAGAAGCGGCCATCTGCTGTGTTCCGCTCGCTTGAATTAGCTACGGCTAGCCCTACACTCGCGCGCCTTGCACATGACCGCTTCTCGTCTCGCTGAGACCATCATTATACGGTTGACATGACACTAGTAGCTGGTAAGTTTGAGATTCATCCTCACTGTCATACTATGCAGTAAGTTATAAACGAATAAGACGTAAAAATATAATGGCCAGAGTAATTCTATTTAATAAACCTTTTGCGGTGCTGAGCCAATTCACTGGCCAAAAAAATCAAGCAACACTGGCTGAATATATCGATGTGCGCAATGTCTACGTGGCGGGGCGTCTGGATAAAGACTCGGAAGGCCTCTTGGTGCTAACTGATGATGGTGAGTTACAAGATAAAATCGCCTCGCCTAAACATAAAATGAGCAAGACCTATTGGGTGCAAGTTGAAGGCCTCCCTGATGATGTGGCTATCGACACCCTGCGTACAGGGGTAGAACTCAAGGATGGTTTGACTAAGCCTGCCAAGGTGAAATTGATTGACGAACCAAATCTATGGCCACGTAATCCACCAATTCGCGAGAGAAAATCTATTGCTACCTCCTGGTTAGAGATAAAAATAAAAGAAGGGCGAAATCGGCAAGTGCGTCGTATGACAGCGGCGGTGGGTTATCCAACATTGAGACTGATTCGTTATTCAGTTGGAAGTTGGACTGTTGATGGCTTGGAAACAGGTTCTTATCTTGAGTTAAGTGTTTAATTAGCCTTGTAGCTGTGTATGCTTTGAATTATCGAAAGAGTAGATGATATATCTGTGGTCAGTTTATTCCAGCGGTGTGTTGATTAGCTCTATCCAATGCATAACAGGTGTTTTTGCCTTTGTTTGGATATGCAGTTGGCAACCAATATTCGCGGTAACGATAACATCAGGTTGTTCATCTTCTAAATTATCGAGCTTATTTTTTAACAGTTGTTGAGATAGCTTAGGTTGCGTAATTGAATAAGTACCCGCTGAGCCACAGCATAGATGTGAATCGGTAACGGTTGTCAGTTGAAAGCCTGTCTTAGTTAAAATTTTCTCTACCACCCCGTTTAATTGTTGTGCATGTTGCAGTGTGCAAGGACTATGGAATGCGACTTTTAATGGTTTTGTGTTTTTTGCAAGTTTTCCTAGGGGCTCGTTTACAATTACTTCGCATAAGTCTTTTGCCAGTTCACTGATACGCTTTGCTTTCTCAGCATAAGCATTGTCGTGTTTTAAAATATCGCCATATTCTTTTACGGTTGCACCACAACCGCTGGCAGTGATGATGATGGCTTCGATACTTTGTGTCTGACCCTCGTGTTTAAAGGGGGGCTCGACATAAGGCCACCATTGATCAATCAGGTTGCGCATATGTTGGTGTGCAGCATTGGGGGCTGATAGATGATGGCTGACAGAACCACAACATTGTGCAGGTTGCGGTTCAATCAGTTCAATGCCCAGCTTATCCAATACATTGGCCGCAGCGGTGTTGGTGTTTGGCGTAATCACACTTTGAGCGCAGCCAGACAACACTAACATACGGCGTGAGTGTGTATTCTTAACACGGTGTAAAGGGGTTTGTTTTAGCGGAATCTTTTGTTGCAGTGCTTGCGTTAATAGCGGTTTAAAGAATCGCCCTGCATGAAGAGCAAGTTTAAATAAACCTGGGCTCTCGATGAACGTGCGTAGAAAATAGCGTTGGATTTTATCGCCTATATTGCGTGTTACTTTTTCTTCAATAATTTCACGGCCAATATCGACTAAACGTCCATAGCGAACGCCAGAAGGGCAGGTAGTTTCACAGGCACGGCAAGTCAGGCAACGATCAAGATGCAACTGTGTTGCTTGAGTAACTTCGCTGCCTTCTAACATTTGTTTGATTAAATAAATTCGGCCACGTGGGCTGTCTAATTCATCACCCAATAATTGATAAGTAGGGCAAGTTGCTATACAAAAACCACAATGCACACAACTGCGTAAAATATCATCGGCTTCTTGGCCGAGAGGGGTATTTTTATAGTGCTCACTGAGATTTGTTTGCATAGTATAATATTAGTTATAAATTTGGGTACATGCGACCAGGATTAAAGATGCCTAGAGGATCAAAAGCCTGCTTAATTTTTTTATGAATGCTGAGCAAACTTGTTGGCAAGGGATGAAAGGCATCCACACAATTTTTATTATGGCCACGGTAGCGTGTTGCATGGCCACCTGATTTCTCCACAGCAGTACGTATGGTCTCTGCTGGAGCATTGGAAACTAACCAACGTAAGGCGCCGTTCCATTCGTATAAGTATTTTCCTTCTATATTCATCGAGGGTGAGTCGGCAGCTACGGATAAGCGCCAGAGTGGTTTCTCTGTAGTAAAAAAACCATGTTGCTGTTCTTTTATTTTTTGCCAGAGGATTTGATTTTCTGCAAAAATTTCGCCACCAATCGCCTTCTTGCAAGTGTCAACAGCACCTTGTGTGCCGCTTAGTCGAAGAAATAAGCGGTCGCCGTCATAACAGCTGGCGCTAATTGGCAGGTTGATTTGGCTAAGCCGATTGAGTTTGGCTAAGGCTTTTTTGGTATCGTATTCTAATGTGAGTGTGATTTCGGCCTCAGGTTTAGGTAATACTTTCAACGAGATTTCTAATAGCACTCCTAAAGTGCCCAGGGCGCCAGTCATTAGTCGCGACACATCATAGCCGGCGACATTCTTCATGACTTCACCACCGAAGGCAATAATTTCGCCTTTGCCATTAAGAATTTTACAGCCAAGTACAAAGTCGCGCGCGGCACCTGCTGCGGCGCGTCGTGGGCCTGATAGATTGCAAGCAATAGTGCCACCCAAAGTGGCGTTATTGCCATAGTGCGGTGGTTCAAACGCAAGGTGCTGATTGTTGGCTGCCAGGGCTTGCTCAATTTCTACGAGGGGTGTGCCTGCGCGTGCAGTGATGACCAGCTCGGTGGCTTCATAGTGAATAATGCCTTCGTTACCGCTAACATTGAATATTTCACCCGTCGCACTGCGTCCGTAAAACGATTTACTGTTACCACCTTGAATAGACAAAGCCGTATTGTTTTCAATGGCATCGTTAACGCGTGCCTGTAATTCCAGGCTGATATCTTGTGCAGGCATGTGGACTAAAAGCGCTCGAGTTCGGGGAAAGGTAACTTGCCTTTATGGACATGCATGGCGCCAAACTCGGCGCAGCGATGCAGTGTTGGCACGGCTTTACCTGGGTTAAGCAGGCCTTTTTTATCAAAGGCGAATTTGATGGCATGAAACTGTGTCAGCTCCTCACTATTAAACTGCACACACATTTGATTGATTTTTTCCATGCCGACACCATGCTCACCGGTGATTGTGCCACCGACATCAACACAGAGTTGCAGAATTTTGCCACCAAATTCTTCGGTACGTTCTAACTCGCCTGGATTATTGGCATCATAAAGAATTAAGGGATGTAAATTACCATCGCCGGCGTGAAAGACATTGGCAACCGCTAATTTGTATTCGGCTGATAACTCACTGATGGTTTTTAACACATGAGGTAATTGTTTGCGCGGTATGGTGCCATCCATACAATAATAATCCGGTGCAATACGGCCAACGGCAGGGAAAGCTGCTTTACGGCCTTTCCAGAAGAGTATGCGTTCTGCCTCATCTTTAGCCGTTCGCACTTCAGTTGCGCCGCTTTGGGTTAAAATTTCACGTACTTTAAAAATATGTTCGGATACTTCGGCGTTAGTGCCATCGACTTCACATAATAAAATTGCCTCGGCATCGGTGGGATAACCTGCGTGGACAAAATCCTCTGCCGCTTGAATAGCCAGTTTATCCATCATTTCCAAACCGGCTGGAATAATCCCTGCGGAGATAATATTACTGACCGCTGTACCTGCTTTAACGACATCATCAAAAGCGGCGAGTATGACTTGAGCGCGTTCTGGAATAGGCAGTAGCTTAACAGTAACTTCGACAATCACAGCAAGCATGCCTTCAGATCCCGTCATCAGTGCAAGTAGATCAAAGCCTGCCGAATCGAGGCCAGTACCACCAATAGTGAGTAATTCACCATCTATAGTGATGACTTTAAGTTGCTGAATATTATGCACGGTGAGGCCATATTTAAGGCAATGCACGCCACCGGAATTTTCCGCGACATTGCCACCGATAGTGCAGGCGATCTGTGATGATGGGTCAGGTGCGTAATAAAGGCCGTAAGGCTTCGTTGCTTCAGAGATGGCGAGATTAGGTACGCCTGGCTGTACGACGGCGGTTTGGCGTTGTGGATTAATTGCCAGGATTTGTTTGAATTTCGCCAGGCTTAGCAAGACGCCATCTTTATGTGGCAAGGCGCCGCCTGATAATCCTGTGCCTGCTCCTCTGGCAACGACGGGAATTTTTTGTTGATAGCAAAGTTTCAATATGGCTTGAACTTGTTTAATACTCGAAGGTAACACGACAACCAGCGGCAGTTGGCGATAGGCCGATAGCCCATCGCACTCATAGGGGTGCAGATCTTCTTGTTGATGCAACACGGCATTGCCAGATATTATTTGACTGAGGGCTGAAATTAGCTGTGTTTTATCCACGATGAGTTAACTCGCAAACCAAGTAGAACAAACAATACTACCTGATTTCAATGCAAAATGGGCTGCTATTCTAAGGTGTATACGACTGCGGTGAGCGAAGCCGCAAAGCCAATAAGATTTAAAAAAAACAGTAGTAGAAGTACGCCATAATGGCTAGCTATTTGGGTGCTATGGAATTTGAGTGGTGCCGTATTTTTATTCTTATGACGTTTTTTTGCGACCTTTAAAAAGCGCGTCACGAAACGCAAGATATATTCGACAAGGGATGAAGCGAAAACTGAGATATTTAATTTTATCGAGATGTTCTACAATTCAATAAAGCGCCATACGCATACAGGTAGCATATCACCTGCTAAATATGAAGAGGCGTATTTTTTGGAATCAACCAGTGTCTAGTAAAGGCTGGGAAGTCCAGAGTGAGAAAACGCGCACACTGCGTGGTGCAAGTCTCAACGCGATATTAGATAAACTGTTGGAGTTAATGGGCAAAAAGTTAAAGCAGCGGGCTGGGCTGCCTTGTTTAGGGAATTGATACGAGGGAATTGTTGGCTCCTTAGCCATTAGGTGTAGTAGTTCAGATTTAATCAGAGGCTCTTTAGGAATCAGCACCGTCAAAGTGTTCGGTTTCGATGCGATTCCTGCCAAGACTCTTGGCACGATAAAGTGCGATATCGGCACGTTCGATCAGGCTGCTAGGTGTTTCGCCAGGGCGATACA
Organism: Gammaproteobacteria bacterium; assembly: GCA_016765075.1. Lineage (NCBI taxonomy): Bacteria > Pseudomonadati > Pseudomonadota > Gammaproteobacteria > Gammaproteobacteria bacterium. The sequence continues at coordinate 661 of JAESQP010000012.1, read as the reverse complement.
TGGTGACGCCGGCGGAAAAAGTAGTGAGTGGAAATTCGACGTCGTTGAACTTGATAGTTGTTTCTGCGGCGGCTTGTCTAACCTTGATAAGAGCGCGTACGGCGCCTTCATGATTAGTGTTAGGTAAGATCACGGCGAATTCTTCACCGCCATAGCGAGCGACCATGTCATGATGTCTGAATATAGCGAGAACCTTTTGGCAAAAGACACGAAGTGCTTCGTCACCGCCAGTATGGCCGTAGTTATCATTAATTGCTTTAAAGTGATCAAGGTCAATTAATACTAGGGTGAGAGGGTAACCATAACGCTGTACACGGCCTATTTCATCTTCCAGGCGGCGCATAAAAGCACGACGGTTAGGTAGGTGAGTTAACTCATCTGTCATGCTCAACAGGTGAACACGTGCAAGCTCATCACCTAATTGTTGGCTATTGCTTTCGAGAATTTTTAGATAATTTTGTGTATTATCAAATTTATTCGCAAGACTACGGTTGCCACCGATCAATTTTTCAACAGCACTTAGAATAACTTCTTTTAACTCTGATAAATTCTCTGTCGTTTCAGAGCGCAATACTTCTTCGCGTTCGAGTTCAAGCAATACCCCGAACTGTTCGCTTTGGCGTATTGCATCGTTGAGCTGTTGGCTTAGTGTTGTTTGGAT
>JAESQP010000011.1 GCA_016765075.1 Gammaproteobacteria bacterium | reverse complement strand
GGGTTAAGCAGCTAGAGCGTAGTTTTCGTCGTTTGCAATTACTTGCTAGCAGAATGGATTTACGAGGAAATCTGCACCCTCGGCATGCACCGCCGGTTTTGCAACCCACGTCGAAGCCAAGTCGCCCCCGATATGGTTGTTAGTACTAGCGTGTACTTTTATAAGTATGAGGTTTTTTTAGAAAAAAACAAGGGTTTAATAATACAATCCAGCTTGTAGCAGAGCAGGTAAACGCCCGGTTTTAATCGACGTGTGCGTTCTTAGTTGTTTTGCTGTGTGTCTCTATGTTTCTCTAGGGCATCTTGTTCTTCGCTTTCAGCGACTTTTTTTAGATTTTCCATGACATGAATCAGTTCGCTTTTAAACGTTCCGCTGAGCAGAAAATACATAATACTTTTTAGTGATCCTTTGAAGTTGACTTCGTGGGTGAAGGTGGTAGTGCCTTTATTGTTTATTTCAAAATAGCGTTGCAGGTCGATGGTTTGATAAAGCGGGATTTTTAGGCTTTCGGTAAATGAGATTCCATCATTCACTTCGGTTAGTATGAATTTTGTTTTAGGTGCTCCTTTAGCATTTAAGTAACCGATAGAACCCGTTTTGAATTCGGCGTTATCAACGAGATAAGAATATTCTAATATCGTGTCGAATTTTTTCCAATTTTCGACATCGCTCCACAGTTTCCAAATGGTGCTTTTTTTAGCACTGGTCTCCACTGAATATTTAAGCGAGTAGTTGGGTAATTCAATGACGTTATCTACATTGGTATGTGTTGTCGAAGAGCAGGCTGACGCGTGTGCCAGCATAATAATGCTGGCAGCGATCTTTAAGATGCCTCTATTGTTCATGGTTGGCGCTTATCATTGTGTTGCCTTAAGCAGGGAAAATCATGCAACTTAGTATAATTTACACAACTAGTGGCCGATAACTCGTAGATTCAGTTTGCGCTGATATTCGGCATCTGTATGATGACATGATATAGCCTATTATTTTTTATTATCTTGACGGGAAGGCACATGACACAAAGCAGTAACCTATCGAAAACCTCATCTACTTTGACTTGCTTTAAGGCCTATGACATCCGTGGCCAGCTAGGTACAGAGCTTGATGAAGACGTTGCCTATCGGGTTGGTCGTGCTTTTGGTGCCTATCTACAACCCAAGACAGTGGTGGTGGGTGGTGATGTGCGTGAAACGTCTGAATCGCTGAAATTGGCGCTGGCCAATGGTTTGCAAGATGCGGGTGTTGATGTGATTGATATTGGTATGGTGGGCACGGAGGAGATCTATTTTGCGACCACGCATCTAGAAGTAGATGGCGGTATTGAAGTAACTGCCTCGCATAATCCGATTGATTACAACGGTATGAAGCTGGTACGTGAAGGTAGTCGTCCTGTTTCCGGGGATACAGGCTTACGCGATATTCAACGTTTGGCCGAGGAAAATAACTTTGCTGTAACGATCGACGCCGATCGTGGTAACTACACTCAGCAATCAATACTTGATGCTTATGTCGAACATTTGCTCGGTTATATCAATTTGCCGTTGATTAAACCGCTGAAGTTGGTGGTTAACTCGGGCAATGGTGCGGCCGGCCATGTCATTGACGCTATCGAGGCGCGTTTTAATGCCTTGCGGGTGCCTATCGAGTTTATCAAAGTGAATCACTTGCCTGACCCGACATTTCCTAATGGTATTCCGAATCCCTTATTGCCGGAGAATCGTGCGGATACGGCCGATGCGGTGATTACGTATAAAGCCGATATGGGTATTGCCTGGGATGGTGATTTTGATCGTTGTTTTTTGTTTGATGAAAACGGCGAATTTATTGAGGGCTATTATATCGTTGGTTTATTGGCCGAGGCTTTCTTGAAGAAAAACCCGGGTGCAAAAGTGATTTATGATCCGCGTGTTTATTGGAATACAGTTGATATTGCTGAAGCCAATGGTGGTGTGCCGATTATGTCTAAAACCGGCCATGCCTTTATTAAAGAGCGTATGCGTAAAGAAGATGCGGTTTATGGCGGTGAGATGAGTGCCCACCATTATTTCCGCGACTTTGCCTATTGTGATAGCGGCATGATTCCATGGCTATTAGTCGCAGAACTGATTTGTATCAGTGGCCAGCCATTATCGTCGATGGTCAAAGACCGTATAGCCAAGTACCCAAGTTCCGGCGAAGTAAACTTTACCGTAGATGATGCCAAAGCAGTGATTCAGCGTATTGAATCTCATAATTGGAATGAACCATTTAAAATGCTGCGCATAGACGGCATTGATATGGTATTTGAAAACTGGCGTTTAAACGTACGTAGTTCGAATACCGAACCGGTATTGCGCGTAAACTTGGAGTCGCGTGCAGACAAGGTTTTGGTTGATGCGAAATTTGCTGAACTCAAGGCGATTATTGTACAAAAGTAGTTTTCTGGCGATGGTTAAGTGAGATTAACAGGTGCGGGAGTGATTGATTAAGTTATGGAATCGATTTTTCAATCGTTTATGGCTGGCTTAGTATTGTGGGCGCCCAAGGTGGGCGCGGCTATTTTTGTTCTGCTTGTTTTCTTGCTGTTGTCCAAAGTCATAAAGCCTGCAATAAATAAAATCTCGCAGAGCCTGTATTTAGAGAGTCATATTGCGTCACTTGTTTCGCAAGTTACCGGCATCGTATTGGTTCTGTTTGGCTTTGTCGCATCTTTAGGTGTTCTCGGCGTTAATGTCTCTGCAATGATCGCCGGGCTGGGCCTGACCGGTTTTGCATTGGGTTTTGCGCTTAAAGATACAATTTCCAATCTATTGTCAGGGGTGCTGATTAGTTTGTATCGGCCTTTTGAAATGGGTGACCATATAAAAATTTCAGGCTATGAGGGCACGGTGGTGGCCATCGATTTGCGTTATACCGAGCTATGTAAAGACGGCGATAAGATATTAATACCCAATTCTAAGCTCTTTACTGATCCCATTACTGTATGTGATTGGGCAAAAAAAAAGTCTCTGGATAGCCCTAATTAATCAGCCGACTCAATGAGTATTCTATATTATCCGATTACTGGCTGAGCGGGTAATCCCCTTTAAACAAAATACACACGGGAGCACAGCTCATGGGAAATTCACTTTTTGAGCAGTTGCAGCAGACTGGCCTGGTCGACGAAAAGAAGGCCAAAAAAGTCAGACAGGGCCAATATAAAAACAAGAAACAGAAGGCGAAGAAAGGCACGCCTGTACCTTTAGATGAAGCGAAACTGTTGGCGCAAAAGTCTCATGCTGAAAAGGTGGGGCGTGATCGTCTGCTGAATCAGCAGAAAAAAGAAGCGTCGGAATGCAAGGCGATTGTAGCGCAGATCAAGCAGTTAATCGAAAGTAACCGTGTTAAAGAGCGTGATGGCGAGTGTGTTTATCATTTCACTGACGCCAATGTGGTTAAACGTCTTCATGTTTCCACGTTGATACACAAATATTTGACCTCAGGTCGTTTAGCGATAGCCAAGCTAAATGATAACTACGAGTTAGTGCCGATGCCTGTGGCAGATAAAATAAAGCAGCGAGATGCGCTGTGCATTATTCATTGCTCGCCTTGTGAGGACAACAGGGCAACGGAGTCGAGTGAAGATGACCCTTACGCAGATTATAAAATCCCTGATGATTTAATGTGGTAGCTTGTATTAAAAAATTTGAAGTGTTGCGTATTTCATTGGTACATGGTTAAGCAGGGGTTTGTAGCACTTCTTGCTTAACAGGAGAAGGGTTATCCATAGCTTGCCATCGGCTACTTTAATTTAGGAAGATCTGAGTAACGTTATTCCCGCGTAGACGGAAATCCATAACTCAGTGAATTATCTGCATCTTCGCCTGCGTGGAGATGATGGAAACGAACGTAACCAGAGATTCTTTGGTTATATCCTTGTCCCTCATTGCAGAACCCCTTACTATCCACCGCTTTTGTTGTGTCCTCTGTTTTTTCTCTTTGAGTGAGTTGTTTTATGTCTGTAGCGTCTTTTGTGCTTGGCCAGCGCTGGGTGAGTAATACTGAAGCCGAATTGGGTTTAGGTATTGTCGTTGATTCCACTAATCGCCGGGTTGAAATCAGCTTCCCTGCTGCGGGTGAGCGGCGTACGTATGCTATTGATAATGCCCCCATCAGCCGTGTCTACTATGTCAAAGGTGAAGAGATAGAAACGGAAGATCAGCAACTATTGGTTGTCACCGAGGTGATAGAAAATAAGGGTTGCTTGATATATCAGTGTGTTGATGCGGATGCTAATCTTGTCGTTATTCCTGAGCTTGAATTGAATAGCGCTATTCAATTTAGCAAACCCCAGGATCGTTTATTTGCTGGGCAAATCAATAAATCCAAGGCTTTTCAATTACGCTATGAGACTTTGGAGCATATTCGACGTTTGCAGCAGTCATCTGCACGAGGCTTGTTGGGTCCCCGCGTACAGTTATTACCTCACCAACTATATATCGCCAGTGAAGCGACTAATCGTTATGCCCCTCGTCTATTGCTCGCCGACGAAGTGGGCTTGGGGAAAACGATTGAAGCGGGTTTAATTTTACATCAGCAGTTAATGAGCGGTCGTGCCAATCGAGTGTTAATTGTCGTTCCCGATAGTTTGTTGCATCAGTGGCTAGTGGAGATGCTCCGAAAATTTAATTTATTTTTTACTATTCTCGATGAAGAACGTTGCCAGGGTTTAGAAGAAGTCGATGCAGGCCAGGAGAGTACATTTTTTGGTGAGGAGGCTGATTTAGAGCCAGCGCCAGAGTCGCCACAGATGGAAAGTCTTAATCCATTTGATAGTGCGCAATTGGTATTGTGCACCCTATCATTTTTAGTGGAAAACCCACAGCGACATGCTCAAGCCGTGGCAGCGGATTGGGATTTACTCATAGTTGATGAAGCGCACCATTTACAATGGAGTGAGCAAGAAGCTAGCCCTGCATATCGTTGCATAGAGGCGTTAGCAAATGAGGCCAGAGGTTTGTTATTGCTTACCGCAACACCCGAACAGTTAGGGGTTGAAAGTCATTTCGCGCGATTACGTTTACTTGACCCGGATCGTTATTACGATGTGGCCGCATTTATTGAAGAAGAAAAAAACCATCAACCCGTTAATACTTTGGTACAAGTGTTATTGGCAGATGATGTCTTTGATCGCCTTAAAGACCAAGCGCTCGTTGAGCAACTGCGTGGTTATTTAGGTGATGAGGTGGCCAATAAAATTAGCGTGTTAACACAATCATTAATAAATGGTGTGCCGGAAAACGCAGAGACTCTTGCTAAAGTCATTAAAAATTTGATTAACGATTTACTCGATCGCCATGGTACCGGCCGGGTCTTGTTTCGTAATACCCGTTCTTCTGTGCCGGGGTTCTCTGAACGGCGATTACACCAATATCCTTTAGCTGCCCCTGATCGTTATAAAAGCTCTGTAAACAGTAGCGATATTGCAGCGTTACTTGCGCCAGAATTAGTGCTAGGCGGCGATTGGGTCTCCGAAGATAGTCGTGTTGAATGGTTGGTGACGTGGTTAAAAGAACACCGAGATGACAAGATATTAATTATTTGTGCTCGTGCTGATACGGCATTGGAGCTAGAGAAATTTTTACGCTTGCGTGTGGGTATTCAGTCCGCAGTATTTCACGAAGGTTTATCTCTGGTAGCAAGAGACCGTGCAGCGGCTTACTTCGCTGATGATGAAGAGGGCGCACAGGTATTAATCTGTTCTGAGATAGGCAGTGAAGGGCGAAATTTTCAATTTTCTCATCACTTGGTGTTATTTGATCTGCCGCTTAATCCTGATTTGCTAGAGCAACGAATAGGGCGTTTGGACCGTATCGGTCAACGACATATCGTTGAACTTCATGTGCCGTTCTATCAAGGCCATGCGCAGCAGGTGTTATTGCGCTGGTATCACCAGGGCATTAATGCGTTTGAGCGTACCTGTCCAGCAGGCTTGGCGTTATTCAACGAGTTTGAACAGTCACTGATGGATTGCATGCAGCAACCAGATGATGAACAAGGGTTGGAAAAATTATTGGCGGACACGCAAATCAAGACGGCTACGACGCTTAAAGCCTTGCAGCAAGGTAGGGATCGTTTGTTAGAGCTGAGTTCCTACAATCATCAGCGAGCAGATGACATTGTCGACGGTATAGTGGAAGAAGAGCGCCGCCAGGAATTGGCTCATTACATGGAGAATATATTTGATCAATTTGGCGTAGAGCAGGAACACCACAGTGCCGCGAGCACCATACTGCGGCCTGGTGAGCATATGTTGCATCACCATTTCCCTGGTTTACCAGAAGAAGGATTAACCGCAACGTTTTCCCGTGAAATTGCCTTATCCCGTGAAGACATTCAATTTTTGAGTTGGGAGCACCCAATGGTGACGGGTGCTATGGACATGGTGCTTAGCGGTGATTTTGGTAATACAGCTTTTTGCACATTAAAGTTGCCATCACTAAAAGAAGGCACGCTGATGTTAGAAGCCCTTTTCATTGTCCATTGCCCGGCGCCTAAACATTTACAGATAGAACGCTATTTGCCATTAAGTATGGTAAGAGTTGTGGTTAACAGTGATCATACTGATTTGAGTAAAGTGTTGATGCACACGCATTTCAATCAGCTAGGGCGTAAGGTTCATAAACGTCATGCTCAGGACTTGGTAAACCATGCCAGACCACAAATTAGCGCTATGATTACTCATGCTGAGACATTAGCTAGCGTTGATATGAAAAGCATAGTTGGACAAGCGTTAGACAAAATGCAAGAGGAACAAGACGCTGTTTTACAGCGCTTGCAAGCCTTGTCTCAAGTCAATGCAAACATTCGTAGTGAAGAGATTGCTTATGCAAAGCAAGCGCAACAGGAATTGGAAAAACACCTGCAAGGTGCGCAGTTAAGATTAGATGCGATAAGAATTGCTTTGGTGACAAAAGAATAAATGTATCAAATAGAACTTCAGAATCAAGGGGCAAGTGTTGCCACAATTTTTAAATCCTTGTAACTCTTAACTGGCTTTCCGATTGACTAACTCAACACCCTGGCTACGCAAATATTCGTCGTAAGAGCCATTAAAGTCGACTACACCGTTGGCTGTTATTTCAATGATGCGCGTGGCCAGGGATGAAACAAACTCACGATCGTGGCTAACAAAAAGTAACGTACCATTGTAGTTTTCCAAGGCCAGGTTGAGCGACTCAATAGATTCCATGTCAAGGTGATTAGTCGGTTCATCCATTAGCATGATATTAGGGTTTTGTAGCATAAGCTTACCAAATAGCATACGGCCTTGTTCGCCACCGGAAATGACTTTCACTGACTTTTCGATGTCATCGCGCGAAAATAGCATGCGTCCGAGGGTGCCACGAATCGCTTGATCGTCGTCGCCTTCTTGACCCCACTGGCTCATCCACTCGACCAAGGTCATATCAGTTGCAAAATCTGCCGTATGGTCTTGCGCATAATAACCAATATTGGCATTTTCTGACCATTTTATGGTGCCACCGTCTAAACTCAAATCGTTGGTGAGGCAACGAAGTAGGGTTGTTTTACCCACTCCATTGGCACCAATAATTGCAATGCGTTCGCCGACTTCAACTGTTAAGTCGAGTTGGTTAAAGAGTTCCAGGTCATCAAAATATTTACTTAAACTTTGTACTTCTAAAGCTAAACGATAGAGTTTTTTATCTTGCTGAAAGCGTATAAAAGGATTCATCCGGCTTGATGGTTTAACGTCTTCTAGTTTGATTTTTTCAATCTGCTTAGCGCGAGAAGTGGCTTGTTTTGCTTTGGATGCGTTGGCAGAGAAGCGACTAACAAAATTTTGCAATTCTGAAATTTGCGCTTGTTTTTTAGCATTATTATTGAGCATTTGCTCTCTGACTTGCGTTGAGGCCGTCATGTATTCATCATAATTGCCGGGATAAATTCTTAATTCGCCATAATCAAGGTCAGCCATATGCGTGCAAACGCTGTTTAAGAAATGTCGATCATGCGAAATAATAACCATGGTGCTTTTACGGCTGTTTAATATGTCTTCTAACCAGCGAATGGTATTAATGTCGAGGTTGTTAGTTGGTTCATCGAGCAACAAAATATCAGGATCAGAGAACAAGGCTTGTGCCAGTAAGACACGTAATTTCCAGCCCGGTGCAACGGCGCTCATGGAGCCGTTATGTTGTTGTAGTGGGATATCCAGACCAAGCAATAATTCGCCAGCGCGAGATTCGGCGGTGTAACCATCCATCTCGGCGAATTGGACTTCAAGTTCGGCGACTTGCATGCCTTCTGCTTCACTCATTTCTGCAAGTGAGTAGATGCGATCACGCTCTTGTTTTATCGCCCATAACTCTTCATGCCCCATAATGACAGTGTCGAGCACGCTACAGTCTTCGTAAGCGAACTGGTCTTGGCGTAATTTGCCAAGCCGTTCGTTGGTGTCAATGGAAAAATTACCCGCTGTCGGGTCGAGTTCGCCACCCAATATTTTCATGAACGTAGATTTACCGCAGCCGTTAGCGCCAATGAGGCCATAACGGTTGCCGCCGCCAAATTTAACCGAAATGTCTTCAAACAGGGGTTTGGCACCAAACTGCATGGTGATATTTGCTGTGGTGATCAAGGTGGGTTTCCTAAAGGACTGAAAGGCTGGGAGCCAGTATTTAAGCCTAATATCAGTAGTAGAGGGGCTGACAGGCTGAGATTTGCTGACACGGGAATTTTAAGAGCGTGATTATAATGGTAAAACCAGCAGAAGGTAATAGTTTATTTCATTTGATTGCCATTATGGCTGCCATTGCTTGTGTACGGCGCTGTTACAATGCAATGATTAATCCTCCAATGATTAATTCACTAGGTAAACCTTGTGTTGTACATTTCCGAAAATATTGCTTTGTCAGACTCTGACGTTGAACTTTCAGCGATTCGTGCGCAAGGTGCTGGTGGGCAAAATGTTAATAAGGTCTCATCGGCGATTCACCTACGTTTTGATATTAAAGCATCCTCTTTGCCCGATGTGTGTAAGCAGCGCTTATTAAGCTTGCGTGATAGGCGCATTAGTAACGAAGGTACTATTGTCATTAAGGCACAGAAATTTCGAACACAGGAGAAAAATCGTGATGATGCACTGGCAAGGCTAAAAGAATTAATTACAGGCGTTATGGTGGTACAGAAGACAAGACGGCCGACCAAGCCCACGCGCAGCGCGAAAAAGCGGCGATTGGACAGTAAAGTAAGGCGCGGAAAAACCAAACTATTGCGTGGCAAGATTACCGAGTAATACTGAACTGTGAACAATAAAAATAATATCTTGGAAAGATGATCCTGTGGCTTTAAAACCAACAATTTATAAATTAAGAATTTCTTTATCGGACCTGGATAGAAATTATTACGATACGCTTAATTTAACCATTGCTCAGCATCCTTCTGAAACGTTAGAACGCATGATGGCGCGCGTATTGGCTTATTGTATCAATGCTGAGGAGAATCTGGCCTTTACTAAAGGGCTTGATGAAGCGGAAGAACCGGATATTTGGCTGCGTTCTTTGGATGGCCAACTAATTCTATGGCTTGATCTCGGCGAGCCTGCTGTAGCTAGAATTAAAAAAGCCACGCGTCTTGCATCAATAGTAAAGGTTTACAGTTTTAATTCGAAATCAGATGTCTGGTGGGGCCAGAATCAGGTGAAGTTTAAACAGTTGCCGGTGTCCGTCTACCGTTTTCAATGGCAAGACATACAATTATTGGCGAAGTTGGTCGAACGCACCATGGAATTTTCCGTCATGATTACAGATAACTCTGCACAGTTTTCAACGAAATTGGGTGAATGCGAAGTGGCTTGGGCAGTGTTGCAATAGTATTTGATAGCTACTGTACGAATGAATCATATTTTTCCATATATTGAGCTGCTATGGTGGGGTCACCTTTACGTTCATAAATTTTAGAGAGTATAAAATATGACCAGCTATGATTGGGGTTAATCTCAATTGCTTTTTCGCAATAGGGTATTCCTTCATCATAACGATGAATGTTAAATAATGCGTTACAGTAATTTGCGACAGTTTTTTCGGATTCCGGGTCTAACTCATAGGTCAATTTGTAGTAGGGGAAGGAGGCGAACCAGTCTCCTTTTCTTGAATACTGCCAACCAACATAATCAGCAGCGTAGAAGGTGTCTTTGTCGTTGGTGTAATCGGGTAATAAATCTAGATATAGGCGATAGTATTGGTTGGCTTTATCATCGTAGCGTTCTTTTCTTAGAAACTTAGCGAAGGAATAGATTTTATCTGTGCCAAGGAATGCAGCATCAGCCTGCATTGCTCGTTCAAAATATTCTATAGCCAGTTCTATTCTGCCACTTTTTCTGGCGGTCCATGCATATTCATACAGACCTTCCGTGTAATTAGGATAATTTTTAAATGCTTTTTTCAATCCTTGCGAGTATTCCGTCCAAATTGAATCGTTCTCAAAATAGCGGTAAAAATGCTTCCGAAATGTGTTTTCATCTTTATCAGAGTCCGCTGATTTTTTATCTAATGCAGATTTTTCCCTTGCTATCCATTGCGCTTTATGTCTATGTGCTTGACTGATTAGTTGTGTAAAGACTGGGGGCTCCTGCTCTGCATAATGTTTGGCATAGCCGAACATAAGCTTTTCTGAGCCACCCCATTTCGGCTGCAGTGAGTGTAAAAATGAGCTGGCAATGCGGTATGAATTTGGAACTTGCTCTAATGCGCTCTGCAGGGTGTCGAACTCGTCGCGATGGTTACCACTGCGTTGACGTTTGATTGCGATGAGTTGCATCCAGGCGAAATCATTACCTGGATCAATTTCCAAGGCTTTTTTTATATCGATTTCAGCAAGTTTCAGATATTGGTTAAACACATCAAAGCTATACTCAGGTGTTTCCCGGGAAAACTTTTTGCCACGCGCCTGCCATGCTAGGTCATAGTAGACCTGCCCTCTAAAGCTATGTGAGTAGGTGTTATCTGGGGAATGTTCAACCCAATCGTTGGCGCGGGGAATCTCGATTTCAAAAATTGCTTTTTCAGGGTCATCTTTTAACTGTTTGATATAGAAATCAATCCAAGAACGTAGATCCCATGGTGTGTATCCATTTTTACGTTCTGACTCAATAAATGACTCTACTTTTTTAAATTCTCTAGCCAAAAAAGATTGCTTTATCTTGGAAGCCTTATTTGTTGCAATAACATAGGCGGTTCTTGGTGGGTTCTTGACGAGTTGGGGTAATGGTTGAGCAACCACCTTTTCCAAAAATGGTAATACACTTGACTTGTTTTCAGTTGAATTTCTGTCCCAAACAAACCACATTATCATCAACAAAGATGCTAGAAAGAGTAGCTGCCATACCGTTTTTGACATCGATGTGTTGTTCTTCACTATTTAGTTTTATTGTAAAGTGTTGGCCAGGCTGTTGTAATATTGAGTATGTCTAAAGCAAATGCAAGCTGCAATATATTTGCGTTTATTTTAAGCACCTAATAGTACTTCTTCCAGGTTAAGTACATTGTTTCGGTATAATTTCTGTAAACTTTACTATCAGAAGAGGACGAGTTATGAAAAGGCAATCATGGGTTTTTAGTGTGATGATGGTTTGTTGCCTGGTCTTATCTGTTGCTCATGCGTCCGACCGGCTGAGTTATTCATCGAGCCATCATTATGACGGGTTTTTTATTGAGCCTGGATCAGGCGAGGCAATGGTGCTGGATGCTATTGTGTTTCGGCCAATTGGTTTAGTTACTACCGTGATTGGTGGCGCGGTTTTTTTAGTATCACTACCGTTTAGTGCGCTGGGTGGCAATGTCGGTGAGGCAGCAGATAAGCTTATCAAAGAGCCTATTGACTATACATTTAAACGTAAGCTGGGTGACCTAGAATATTAATCGATTTAGTGGCGCTCTTTCATTAAACGTTGCTTACTACGAGCCCAATCGCGATCACGTTCTGTGGCGCGCTTATCATGTTGTTTTTTACCCTTGGCTAGACCGACTTCGAGTTTGGCGCGGCCGTGTTTCCAATATAATGCGGTGGGCACTATCGTATAACCTTTGCGTTCTACTGCACCAATAAGGTGATCTATCTCACGCGAATGAAGTAGAAGTTTGCGTGTGCGGTTGGGGTCAGGGGTAATATGCGTAGAGGCGCTTTGTAGTGTCAAAGATTTGTAGAGTGGGTCTTAAACCCAGTTCTTTCGACACTTCCAGAAAGTAACGTATATCGTCGTAGGAGTTTT
>JAESQP010000010.1 GCA_016765075.1 Gammaproteobacteria bacterium | reverse complement strand
CCTTTGTTGCTACCCGATCCTAAAACATCTTCCAGCTGTAAACTCAGTTCAGGGCTGGGTGCCAATCCAGCTTGCTGCACTCGCCCTTGTTGTGCTTTTAATTGATAATCAAAAGCCCGTAGGTTTGGATTGTGTTCAATGGTTTTAATAACGGCTTCATGCAAACTTATCGTGCGCTTGTTAGTCTCTGAATCGGAGGCTACAGCAACGCCAGTGGTCATGGTTGAACTCAGTAATACCAAACAAAACGCAACTGACCGCGCAGCTATTTGTCTTGGCATAAGAAAAGATACCCACATTACAAACTCCTTGTCTACGCTTGCTACTGTGTAGGCGTAACAATTTGATGGATTACAGCCATAAAAAGCATGGAAAAACCAGCTCGCGTAGAAAGCTTACGCTAATCTACGGTAGAAATTCTCAGAAGGATTTTAGTACTGTGGTGGCGCCCGTAAAGGCGGAGAAAGGAGGTAGTAGCTACGAAGAATGAGCTTGCTCTCGCGGCAGCGCTGAACGAGCTGTCGTGAAGAGACAAATATCACCAAGGTAAAAAAGAGAGCGAATAGTGCCAGTGCAAAAACGCTGTAATTGGCATTTTTCAATACCCCATCAGGGCTGATGTCGACCTCGGATACCACACCATCATGATGATCGTTATGGGATGTATCATGAGTGAAATGGGCTTTGCTCAAATGGTCGTGATCGCCAGCTTTGTCAATGGCATGGATATGGCTATGGTAATTGTTGGGGTGGTTATCATGTCCGTGATCCAGATGATGAACGTGCAGCTTAACGCCTTGCGCGCACAGCAGCGCCAAAGAGAGTAATAAGCTCCACAATAGCAATGTCCGTCTGTTTATTTGGCGAAAAGAATTCATATCTAAAAAGAACTAAATACTTTTTTTAATAAATCACTGCTACGTGACAGTGGATCCTGACGGATTTTTGCTTCTTCCAAGGCCAGTTTAGCAAATAAACCATCGAGCGCCTTGCTCGTTACATATTTGTCTAAATCAAGATCATCTTTATCAACGAACCTACCAAGGAAACCTGCTTTTTTCGTTAAGTTTTTATAAGATGATGTGACGCCCGTTTCATTAGTAGCATTTTCTACTAAAGGATAAATTGAATCACTTAATTGACCTTCAGTATTGCGCCTAAAAAAAGCCGTAGCGGCATCATCGGGGCCACTGAGGATTGACTTGGCATCATCAAGCGACATGTTCTTGATGGCTTCACCGAAAATTTTCGATGCTCGGGGGATTGCTTTTTCAGCGGCGCTATTCATGGTGCCAATAAATTGATCAGCATACTTGTCTTGTCTGATAGCACGTAAACCTTTCTCTACCGATTTTAGCGCACCAGGCATGGGGATTCTGACGGTGCTATCGTTAAGAAAGCCCCCGTCTTTGCCAAGCAAAGCGATAGCACGTTCAATACCGACAGATAAAGCCTCTTTAAGACCATCGACCATTTCACCATCAGTCAGCGATGATAATGATGTGCTACTGGTTTTATCATCGTCACCCAGATGTTTTTTAAGAAAGTCACCAAAGCCTGCTTCGCTACGAAGACTGAAGGTCAGCGCCATGACCCCTACAATAACACAGACAACAGCAAGCGTTGTCATGCGACGCTGCTTAGCACGAAAATCAGTGCATTCAGCCCCCGCTTTCATTGACCGAATGTACATAGAGACTTACCTTATAGTTGGTTAGTGGCGACAGTATCGATTGTGCGTATGGCTATCGCGATAATAACGCTTTTTATAGGAATAGTGTTTATTGCCATAATGGCTATCGTAACGATTACCACGATAATGTTTCACTATATGGTCATTACTGTAATGCCTGCGTTGTATATACTTCTTTTTATGGCTGAAGCCATAACGCTGGTGTTTTTTGTGGTGCCTGTTCTGCTTGTAGCGATGGCTATTATAATGCGGTTTAGCATAACGATAGTTATGTTTATAGGCAAGATAACCAGCCGTGACAATGGCAGCGCCAGCGATAATGGCGACAGTAGGGTTAGTGTGCCGCTGATGCTCGGCCTGCGCGGGTGAAATTGTCGCCATCGTGGCGATGAATATAGATCCTAAAGTTCCTATTAAACGTTGGTTTAACATAACACGCCTCCTTAAGCTTGTTTTGTACGACTCCCACATTGCGATAATTAAACTGAATGGCCTGTGAATCGATGGGTGAATTATTGGTCGGGATTGCTATTAAACTGTTTGGCTGCGGGTTTCAATATTGGCTTCGCTGCGGGTGTTTCAGGTTGAATTAAAGTTTCAGGCCGATTTTTCGTCATGACAGTACGCGCCGGAATGCGACGACCAAAGCTGCGAATAACCTGCCATAGCTGTTGTATGCCGGTCCATAGCTTGGGTAAAAGCGAAGCCATGGCTAATATTACAATGACTAGCAGAACCAAAAATACAACAGGGTGAGTCAGTGCGGCCCAAAGGCCAGCAAATACCGCAATATCTTCACCTAGTGAGACAGTCCAGTTCGAAACAGGTTCAGGTGAGGTATTGATCATTATACGACTACCGGCCTTGGTAGCATGGCTGGCAGTGGCCAGGCTACCGCCGACCAATCCTGCGGCAAGGGTTAAAGCCGGGCTGACATCACCGATTGCGCTGGCAGATAATACTGCGGCAGCGGGTATGCGAATAAAGGTGTGTATGGCATCCCACAGCGTATCAAGCCCTGGTATTTTGTCGGCGAAAAATTCAATGCAATACATCAGGCTGGCTGCTGCCAGTACTAAAGGGTTGCTGAGCACCTCTAGTTCTTGTGGCAGATCTATGTGACCCGTTAGACCGAATACACTCAGCATGGCCACTGCCGCATAAAGATTGATGCCGCTGGCCCAGGCAATGCCCATGACCAAAGCAATGGTATCAATAGATTGCACAGCATCTCCTGTCATTAATTTAATACTTAGATAGCGTATTAAATCCGCTCAATAAACTCATTATACGTTATTATAGCCCTTTTATTATGAACATAAAGTTAATAAAAACAATGGCTTATAAAGTTATTTTCGTGATATACGCGCTCTGTTTTGTAATGCTCACTGCCTGTAGCGGCGCCAATAATGCTGCTGAGGCCAGTTGGCTTCATGGCACTTGGCAAGTCAGTCATAATCCTAAAAATGATGATGAAGATGACATGGTGTTTATGGCTGATGGCAAGGTACTGATTAAGACCCAACAGGGTGATTTAGTAGGCCACTATGCGGTGGAAGGCAGGTTGTTAAGAATGCTTATTACCGTCAATGGCAAACCAGTGCCGACAGAGTTTAGAGTGTCGCAAAATAACGCTAAATTAATATTTAAAAATGGTGCCGAATACTCACGCAAAGTGCCCTAGGGGGGTGTTAACAATCATTTTAACAGTCCTGTTGCACCTTCAATGGCGCCAGACGCCCCGCAGGAAGTGCCCTTGGGGTACAAGGCGAGAGGAGAGAAGTTTGGTGGTTCCAAATAAGCGACGAACAACGCAGTCTGGCGCCATTGAAGGTGCAACCCGAAGGGCCAGTGCGCATTGCTCATCCAGCGGCGTTGTCACTCGCTTATGTGGGCCAACCACACCGCACTCGCTCCGCCTTGCTGGATGAACAATGCGCGCTGGCAGGATTGTCAAAATGATTGTTAACACCCCCTAATATTTGGGTTTATTTAATAACACCTTTTTTGCCTGATTGATTTTTGCCGCCAAATAATCGGAGCCGCCGCGGTCGGGGTGTATTTTTTGCATCAGGCGTCGATGAGCGAGCACAATGTCTTTTTCGTTTGCACTGTCATCTAAGCCTAAAATTTCTAATGCTTCAGCGTAGGACATCTTGCCATCGGCATTGGGTGCAGTTTGATGATGTGTTGCCTGATACCAATCTTCACCATAAATGCGATCTAAATAACTTTTAACTAATGCGGCAGACTCCTCGTCATTGGCTAAGCATTCTTCATGGAACTGAATAATTGCTTGCATTGACATCGCACTAAGGCGCTGCCCGACAAAATAGCCTTCAATAACTTCGCCATCGAGTTCATTATTGTCATGGTTCAGTGTCATCGTAATATAGCGAGCACTGACTTCAGAGCTGTTGTTAGTGGTTTGAGATGATGGTTGTTGATGGTTGCTAAAACCACTTTGGCTTTGTTTCCAGTTTCGAATCCACTTAAGTATGGGCAAGTAGCGTAATAACGGTAATAGCTTTGGCAAGGCAGCGAACAGAGCACCAATGAGCGCAATGATCCAGTTGAGCTTCACGACAGCGATGAGGACGACAAGACCAATAGCAACATAAAAGCCAATCTGTTTTATTTTTTTTGCAACGTGTGCGGGACTGGCTTTGAGGAAGGCATTGAGAAATATAGCCAGCGCAGCAATAACCAGTAGCCCAATAATCAACTGTGGTGGCACTAGCGCTTGCCTAATTGATGGCTGAGCTGTAACACGTTGCCACCTTGTTTTTCGCTATAATTTTCCAGAGCCTTGCGCCCACCCGCAGCATAAACAGCAACAGCGCTCATCAGATCACGCAGTTGCTGAGCGCTGCCCATGTCAAAATGACAATAAGCACCTTGACTAAGCGTTGCCATCTGACGAAATGCCTGGCGGGTATGGGGGTCGTTGCCTTCCTGAAAAATGAATATTGGCACAGCCAAAACACCGAGTTGGCCGGCTGCATTACAGAGGTCATCGACATTTTCTTCACAGCTATCACCGACAAAGACGATAGCATTGATTTTTACGCGCTTTGTTTCAGTGATGGCATGGCGTAATACGCGCTCAATTTGTGTGTGTCCGCCAAGACACTGGACAGCGGACATATTTTTACGCAGTGTATCGGTATCGATCAGCCACGAAGTGTGGTTAAATTCGTTGAAACCACGGAAATAGCAGAGCTGAACCTCTAGCCCGCCGAGTTCGTCGCTAGCACTGAACATCTCGCTTTGTAGTTGGCAGGCAGCGTCCCAGGTTGACCCACGGCTAGCGGTAGCATCCATCGCAAACAATAATCGCCCACGTCTGGACGCGGGTTTGATGCTCTGTGTCGCGGCGACTTTTTCCAGGAAAGCGTTAACGCTGGGATTGTTGGTTTCAGTGGTTAGCGTTTTTTTTGTCATGATGAGACCAGGGTCTGTTAATACGATAAACATAGCAGCGATCATCGCCGTCGCTTCGGGTTGTACCCCAAGGGTGCCTAGCTCGTTGTTTATTTAGAGCCACTAAATTTTCTCCTCGCGCCCCGCCTAAAGCGGCCTACTGTTAGTGCCCGACCCGATGGGGTGGCAACGCTGAACCCGTAATTATTACATGAATAGAGCGCTAGCTAATGGATGGCTTCGCTGCTGATGTTTTGTATTTTCTGAGGCTGTCGTGAGGGTGATGCGTGGTGCAAAATCATCTGCCAGCTGGAATCGACATATTGATAGACATTGGTGGTGTGAATGACAGATTGCGTCATACGGTCACCTTCGATCAAAGTAATATGCTCGTCAACACTATGAACGGCAAGCGTTGTGCCGATGTTGTGGCGTTGTGCCCCGATTTTGATGGCGATCCCTGGCGGCTGTTGAAACATTGAGCGCCAGCTTTCGTGTACGGCTTTAGTGCCACTTAGTCGATCGGACAGCGGGTGGATACACTCGATATGATCGGCATCGCGCCAAACTGAGGCCATTAAATCGAAATTTGCCTGCTCAAAAGCCCGGTAAAATGCCTCTTCTGCCTCGTGCGAGGTGTTATAGCGTGTACGGCTCATTTTATGTTTTTCTCGACACAAGGTTTTCTCTGTTTGGTTTCGAATAAGTATATACGGTGGTCGGGTGTTCTGGCGTATTGCAAACTGCAATATCCAGATAGGTCTTGGCTTAATGACGTATGTGGGGTATAACCAGCGCTTTTCAATGGTTTTTTAGACTTTTTCTAGGGGAAATATATGGCTGAAACAGTTGATGGGTTGTCGGTGGAATATACAGATGATGGTGTTATAACGGTTAAAGAGCTCGATAAGATTGTTTTGACCAAGGGTGCTTGGGCGACGCTGATTTATCGTTATCAGGATTTGAATCGTAAAACGGATGAGTACGGTCCGGATAAATATACTATTAGGCGTTACCAGAAGCGTAATGGTGAATACCAACAAAAATCTAAATTTAATATTTCCAGTGCTGACCAGGCGCGCAAGATCATCACTGCTTTGGAGCAATGGATTGACGAATAAGACTCAAGGGCGGTTCTATGTGTACTTACAATCTCTGTGAAACTTACAGACGAGCCCAGGCTCAGCGTTATCATTCCTCGACGTGCAACCAGCATGCCTTGGTAATGATGCCTCGCCTAAAGCGCCTACTGTTGGTGATCCTGGGCTCGCCTGTAAGACAGAGCCCGTAAGTACACATAGAATCGCTCTTTACTGGCCTATGATTCTTATATTTGTTAGAATATTGTTAGGAAGTCACAATTTCATGCGTGTACATTCAACCTGACTCGAGTGGAGTTCCAGTGGCCTTGCGATAACACAGGGCGATGAGCTTGGTATTGGCGAAGTTGCCTAAATATCGAATTTTCACACTAAAATATTTTATATAACGTAGGTAAAAATAGTCTCATGGCAGTTAAGAAAAGAAAGCGTAATCCAAAGAGTAAGCCTGCAATTGTGTGTATTGACCATAAAAGCACACATGGATATCAGGTAAGAGTGCCCTTTGAACATAGCCCGCAAACCCGTTTTTTTGCGGATGGTGTTCATGGTAGCGGCCGTAAGGCGCTAAAGATTGCTGAGGAATGGCGTAACACAATCTTTAAAAAGAAAGGTATTAACCCAAGTAACCGACGCACAATCCGCTTCACTCATAAAAACAACACCACGGGTGTTGTCGGTGTGACCACGCAATGGATTTGCAAAGGTGAGTATGAATACAAGCATTATGTAGTGAGCTGGTGCCCTAAACCTTATCACCAACAGAAGAAAACATTTTCCGCGCACAAATACGGTGATGCTGAGGCACGTGAAATGGCGATTCATTTCCGCCAGAGTCGCGTCAAGGAAATGCTTGCTTAATCATTTTGAATGAAGTTACAACGCCTGCTCTATCTTGAAGGTATTGTGGGCGTTTTTGTATACTCTCCTATGATAGCTTTGACTTGCGCAATGCAAGTAGCGATAGTGGGGCTGGCGTTAAAAATTGCAAAGTGATGGCGTAAAGCCTTGATTTTCCTGGTTAAAGCAAGACCAACGTCGATAGTGTGATATGGCTCGAATAATTTGTGATCTTTGCTACCATCACTTCAATAAACCACCTACAATGTTGCCATTGATTTTGAATTCGCCAGTATGGAGATGACTGCAATGGCCAACACAATCTTATATTTTCGGTTAGCGCCCTTATTGCTGATGTTACCTTTGGTAGTGAATGCAGTGGATCATGACGCACTGCATGATGAGCAGCTTCTTGAAGAGGCAGAGTTCATCGAGAAGCTGATGTCTGAGGAAACGGATATCTTGGCCGAAGAAACACCACTTATTTCGCCCGCAGATGACAATGCGACAAATTCAGGTGTGATTGATCGCCACTCAGTTAGCTCGCCAACAACACAATCAGATAATGTCATCCGTTCTGCCTTTGCACTGGCTGTGATAGACCGTGAGCCGGTTGATGAGGTCAGCGTTGTCAGCACAGGCAGCGTTTACTATTTTACTGAGTTAAGTGGTCTTGAAGGCACCATGGTTCGTCATCGCTGGATATATCAAGGCGAGGTGATGGCTGATGTTGAGTTTCAAGTTGGTGGGTCGCGTTGGCGTGTCTGGTCAAAGAAAAGTCTATTGCCACGTTGGGTCGGACAGTGGAGCGTTTCCGTCGTCGATGAAGACGGTGTTGTGATACAGAGCGAAACGGTGGAATACCGCCCTTAACGGCATTCTTGTGTTCAGAGTTTGCTTAGCCAGCTTGCTAATTGTTGCTTGCTTGGGCTGATTTTTTCCTCAGTACTCGCACAAGTTTGAGTAGAAAGATGATGGCCGGTATGCCATGAAGCAATAGATCAAAAATATCGGTTAAGCCACTTAGGTTGCCAGTAAATAGCATTTGCAGCTTTTCATAGACATGGGGCGGTTTAAACGGTGCCAGCGCCAAAGGCAGTGTCACAATTGCTAGAATGGGTAAGGGAATTTTATCGAGCCATTTCATCGCTTTTATGTTCTCGCTTGGTGGTGCGTAATAGTGAGTGTGTGGCGACTGTAGCAAATGATGACGCCTTAGCGCCAGTTTGTTATGGCCACACGTTCGCTTCTTTGTGTTTGTGGTACCGGCGTGTCCTTACACAATAGCTGCCCTCGCACCTTCCTGTGCTTCGCAGCATCGGTGTGCCTCTATACACCCAAGGCCATGTTAGCCTTCATTGGCTGCACGAATCACTAAGCCGCTTTGTGTTGCAAACAGTTGATAATGTGCGCCATCGCTAAGCGGTACATAGGCGGCACTGCCATATACTGCATCGATAAATGGTAGCCAAGCCGGGTAATGTCGCGCGAGTTGCCATATATCGACGCGATTATTGGCGCTAAGCGTATAAATACTACGTTGTTCAGACTTTTCTTGCGCAATATCGGTGAATCGGCCGCTAAGGCGTTCTAATTGGTATTGTAAGTCTAGCCCCAACAAGTTGGCATAGGGATGCCATTTTAATACTCGCGCATCAACCTGCCAGTCATCGCCTAATATTTTGAACTGCTTTGGTTCTTGCTGTGGCAGGTCAAGAGTGAGTTGATAGTGTTGTTCACTTATATTTTTGATGTGGATATCGGCTAAATGTTGTTCATAGGTCAGTCGTTGGTAACCGTATAGATTGCTCGCGAGCAGTAGTAATGCAATTGATAGCATAATCAAACTAAGTGTGAGCGATGCGTTGAAGCTACCTCGTAACCATTGCTTGCGGCGACAGCAATGAATCGTAATAACCAATAAAAGAAGGCTAATAGCGAGAAGAATTGCAGCAAGTAGATTTAATGTCATAATGTTGACTCTATCAGTAAGCCTTGATCAATAATGTTAAACCATAGGCGATTTTAATGCGCGGACGGCTATATTATGTGCAGTGGCATATACTTATTGCAGGGATTTTTGGTTTATCTGCCGCATAAAATAATTAGGATATTTGATGGTCAGTCTTAAAAAAACAAATGATACTTTAATGCGAGAAGTGATTCAGCGTATTGCAACAGGCCCTGCATTGAGCAAGGATTTGTCAGCAGAGCAAGCCGAGCAGGCAATGCAGCAGGTGTTGAGGCAGCAAGCCGACCCGATTCACGCAGCTATCTTTTTTATCGCTTTACGTATGAAACGTGAAACCGATGATGAGAATATCGGTGTGTTACGGGCGATTCGTCAAGCCACTCGCCATTGTGTTGCTGCGGTCGATGAGGTAGTCGATCTATTTGACCCGTATAACGGATATATTCGTTGTTTGCCCATGTCACCCTTTATCCCCTGTGTTCTGGCTGCCTGCGGTCTGCCTTGCTATAGCCATGGTATTGAGCGTGTTGGGCCTAAATATGGTGTGACACATGAAGAGGTGATGGCAGCAGCAGGAATTAATGTTGCATTGCCTGTCGATGAGGCTGCAATGAATTTGGCCTCACCCGATATCGCTTGGGCTTATGTGTCGCAATCTCAATTTTGCCCACAGTTAAGTGATTTGTCAGACCTGCGGCATAAAATAGTAAAGCGCAGTATTTTGACTACTGTTGAGGGGTTTGCCGGTGCGCTGACCGGGCGCAAACAAACACATTTGGTTACCGGTTATGTGCATAAGGCCTATCCACCGATTTATCTCGAGTTGGCGCGAACGGTGGGTTATAGCTCGGCATTGGTGATTCGAGGCGTGGAAGGAGGAGTAGTGCCATCACTACGTCAGAATGCCAAGGTACATCGCTTAGTCGATGAGTCCATCACGGACTTAGTGCTTGAGCCGGCAAATTTTAGTATTGAACAGTCACAGCGAGCTGTTGCTTTGCCTGCAGAGTTTGCAGGTATTGATGGGGTCTCTCTCAATACAAGGCAGCGCAAAGCGTTGGCGCAAACAGTGCTTGAGTCAGGTTTGGCCGTTTTATCAGGCGAGCCGAGCATGGCGCGTGACGCACTTGTTTATGGCGCTGCACTAATCTTGTGGCATTGTGGTCGGGCGGCTAGTCACATGGAAGCAGCAGAACAAGTGGCGCAGGCTATCGATAACGGGATTGCTGCCAACCATTTTAAGGCACTGCAACAGGCTTAGCCCGTATGGCTCACTAAAATGATGAGCCATTACTTGATGTTTACTCCACGAGGGGTAGTGAGGAAAATACCCCCTTAGGGGGTTGAGTCTTAGGGTGAAACCACCTCGCTTCTGCCGAGAAGTATGGGCTAAACAGGCGCAGTCAAGCAGCAATGGAACATTACATAGCGTGACGTATTGACGTCATAAAGCCATGAGCAATGCTGTGGGTAAATCGCCAAAATTCCTTATGTAGTCGCTGTATTTCCTTTTTTCCGTGTGGATTATTACTGCTTAATACTCTCTGCTTATGAGGCACATCACCTTATTGGCATTCGCTTAATAGATGTAAGCTAATCTCATTAAACATATTGCGTTTTACGCCGATATTTGAACCTATAAAAACACGTTGCTGAGTTAATGTGCTATTGGGATCAAAAACGAAAAAGACAACAAAAACGGAATTCTTGTCAATGCCAACACTATGCTAAACCATACATTAATCAATAAGACAAAATATTGAATCTATTGCTAGTCGATAAGGATGACAATGATTATGCGATGATAGTCAACGCATTACGTTGTCATGACTACGAGCAGTTTACTATTACTCGGGCATGTCGTCTTGATGAGGCGATTGAAATGATTGATAGTGAACGCTTTGATTTGGTTATTTCTGATCTCAATCTTCCTGACAGCAGCTCGATAAGCACTGTATCTAGACTAGGCCGCTATGCAGAGATTATCCCTATTATCATGTTAACCAATATTAGTGACCAACGTATTGGTCAAATGGCGATTAGCGCAGGTATTGAAGATTGTTTTGTCAAAGATTACTTCAATGACATTGAGTTGCTGTATAAAACCATAAGCTTTTCTATTGAGCGTCATCGTATTAAGAAGCAGCTGCGCCGGGCTTGTGCCGAACATGAGCGTATGGCAACACATGATGTGGTTTGCGATATCCCAAACCGCCTACTGTTTCTTGATCGGCTCAATCATGCGTTATCACATGCTGACCGTCACGGTGATTCATTGGCCTTAGTGTATATTGACCTGGATGGTTTTAAGCCAGTAAATGATGGCTTAGGCCATGATGTTGGCGACTTTGTTTTATCAACGGTGGCGCGTCGCATTCATAATCAAGTACGTGAATCCGACACCCTGGCCCGTATTGGCGGTGATGAGTTCGCTGTGTTATTGCCACGCTGTGACGATGTCATGAATCTCGATCAAGTTTTACAAAATATTAAACGCGTAATATCAGAGCCAGTCATATATCAAAGTCTGACATCTTCAGTCACTGCCAGTATTGGAGTTGCTTCGTATCCAAAGGATGCGACCACACGGCATAATTTAATGCACTTTGCTGATCTTGCTATGTTTGAGGCGAAAGAACAGGGTGGTAATCGTATTCGCTATTTTCGTGAATCAATGACAGACGGGCGCCAGCGTCGACGCCAATTAGAAAATGATCTGCGTGATGCAATTGATAAGCAGGAATTGGATTTGCACTACCAATCGATAATACAGCTTGAAGACGACTCTTTGTATGCCATTGAAGTACTGCTGCATTGGCCGCGCTGTTGCGAAGGTGGTGATATGGCGCATGGCGAAATTTTTCAAGCCGCAGAAGATGGCCGTTTAGTTGTTCGTTTAGGTCACTATATGCTTGAAAAGCTTGGTGCCGACATGGAGCGCTTAGTACAGTCTGGTGTTAAACGTTTGACTGTGAACTGTAATGTGGGGCAATTGCGCCACAATGGTTTTGTTGAAGCGCTGGCTGAGATCAACACGTTATGGAATAACTTTGGTCGCGAATGTTACGTCGAAATTGCCGAGTTGGAAATTGCGCGCGATAAAAAAGCAGTGGTATCGGCAATCAGAAAACTTAATAAACATGGAATCAAGTGTATTATCGACCACTTTGGCGCAAGCCATGCCTCTTTTTCCTATCTAAAAGCCGTTGATTTTGCCATTGATGCCGTTAAAATCGACCGCAGTTACCTCTGCGATATAAATAGTAATAAATCTGATAGCCGTATACTTAAGGCTATTATCGGTTTGATCTCTGACCTGGAGTTCGATTGTGTTGCATTAGGCGTGGAAACTGCCGAACAAGACACTTACATTAGAAGCTTAGGTTGCCAGCTTGCCCAGGGCAGTTACTATTCACAAGGTGTTGTGTTGGCTGATTTGCCGCGCCAAGCCAGCAATATTAGCTTGTTACGAAGTCATCGATAAGCGTTGAGTTAGCCTTAACCCGCAATCGTTAGAGTTTATCTGTTGTAACACGAAGACATCTTATCTGTTCTGATTGCCTTCTGTTCGTTATAATGTTCGATTACCTTGGGTAAACATAAACAAAAAGGCAAGTAGAGAGAAGCATGGCAGCAGAAAAATTCAATACTAAGGCAAGCTATATTGCACCATGGGAGCGTGCTTTCAATAAACTCAGCACACCGTTTGAAGAGTTTATTCACAACCAAACGAGCAGTGGTATTGTCTTGATGGTGGTCACCATCATTGCATTGGTGCTGGCAAATTCGACTTATGCGCAGGGCTACCATCATTTTGTAGCGACACCATTGAGTATTGGTATTGGTGATTTCGTACTGGAAAAAACCCTGCATCACTGGATTAACGACGGCCTCATGGCCTTGTTCTTTTTTCTTATTGGGCTGGAAATAAAACGCGAAATCCTGGTCGGTGAATTATCTTCAGTACGCAATGCCATATTGCCAATAACGGCGGCAATCGGTGGCGTGGTTGTGCCAGCATTTTTGTATGTCACGATGGTGCCAGAAGGCGAAGGAGCAGCGGGTTGGGCCATTCCTATGGCGACCGATATCGCCTTTGCCATTGGTGTTTTGGCTTTGTTGGGTAAGCGAGTGCCAGCGGCGTTAATGATGTTTCTGGTCGCGCTGGCCATTGTTGATGATCTGGTTGCAGTGCTTGTCATTGCCTTGTTTTACACTGAGACCATATCGGTTTCCGCGTTGATTCTGGTTGGTATCTCTTTCGCCATACTGGTTGCGTTCAACTTGTTTGGCTTACGACATCCACTGCCCTATTTTTTAATCGGTGTTGTGCTGTGGTTCGCCATGTTGAAATCGGGTGTTCATGCGACATTGGCGGGTGTTTTGGTGGCACTAACCATCCCTGCTGTGTCGAAATACGATCCAAGCTTGTTTGCTGATCATATGCGTGATTTGGTTGATAGGTTTAGTAGCGCCTATCGCAAAGGCGTTGGCATTATGCGAAATGAAAAACAACGATCAGTTTTGCAAACCATGGGCAACAGCATTCATATGGCAGGGACACCCTTGCAGCGTTTAGAGCATAGCTTTCATATCCCCGTTGGTTTTTTCATTATTCCCCTTTTTGCATTGGTTAATGCGGGTATTCCCATTGATTTTTCCACCCTGGATCAAATTATTGCCCACCCCATCACACTGGCTATTATTGTTAGTTTGGTTGGCGGTAAACTTATTGGTATTTTTGGCTTCGTCTTTATTGCCTTAAAACTTGGTATTGTTCAATTACCCAAAGGTGTTGCGCTACGCCATATTGCTGGTGTTGCATTATTAGCGGGCATCGGCTTTACCATGGCGATTTTTATCGCCGAACTGGCTTTTGTTGGTCAGGACGAAGCCTTATTGATGGCAAAAACCGGTGTGCTTATCGCATCGCTGACCGCCGGCATCGTGGGCAGTATTTGGTTGCTGATGTGTAAACCCGCTGAGCTGAGTGATTTAACGGCCGATAATGATTCAAGGTCATCCTAGGTAAGAAACCCATAGATTACACAGTTTATTTAGGAGCCAATTATGAAACTTATTTTATTAGGTGCCCCGGGTGCAGGCAAAGGCACCCAGGCTGGGTTCATCACCAAACAATATAATATCCCTCAAATCTCAACTGGCGACATGTTACGAGCTGCTGTGCGTGCAGGCACACCACTAGGTGCCGCAGCAAAAAAAATCATGGATGCTGGCGGCTTGGTATCTGATGAAATTATTTTGGGCTTGGTTAAAGAGCGATTGAGTCAAGATGACTGCACTAACGGTTATTTGCTTGACGGTTTTCCACGCACCATTGTTCAAGCCGAAGGTATGCAGGAGCTTGGCATTGATGTTGAATATGTTGTGGAAATTAACGTCGATGACGAAGAAATCGTTGAGCGTATGCAAGGCCGTCGTTGTCATCCTGCATCAGGTCGTGTTTACCACACTGAATATAATCCACCTAAGGTAGCAGGCAAAGATGACGAGACTGGTGCTGACTTAATTCAGCGCGCTGATGATGAAGAATCTACCGTACGTAAACGTCTGCAGATTTACCATGCGCAAACCAGCCCATTAATAGCCTATTACGCCAATCAGTCGGATGACGGCGCACCAGGCTATATTCGTATTGAAGGTGTGGGCAGTGTTGATGACATTAAACAGCAAGTACTGGCTAAACTGGCCGCCTAATTTAGAGCAACGGCATGGAATATGTTGGATTCCCTAAATCCGACAGGCTCCTAGAGTTAGTAGTGTCAAAAAAGTTTAGTATTGTTTCGCCACCAGCCAGGTTAAACTGTCGTTTAATCGAATTAACAATATCCGAGCAAGGTCATATCAATGTCAGAAATGCTTTATCCAGAGCTTTATAAATCGCTAGAGAGTGTCCGTTGGAATATGGAAAAAGATATTCCGTGGGATCAATTTGATACGGATAAACTTACCGATGAACAAGCGTTATCGATTAAACATAATGCTATCACCGAATGGTCAGCACTGCCTGCGACGGAAATGTTTTTGCGTGACAATCATAATGACTCAGACTTTTCAGCTTTTATATCAGTTTGGTTTTATGAAGAGCAAAAGCATGCTTTGTCTTTGATTGAGTATTTGCGTCGCTTCAGGCCAGACATGATGCCAACCGAAGCAGAACTAGATAATGTTCGCTTTCAATTTGACGCAGCCCCTGCCAATGAAACCTTAATGCTGCATTTTTGTGGTGAAATACGCTTAACTTATTGGTATCGCTGCGCGGCTGAATGGCATACCGAGCCTGTTATCAAAAAGATTTATAACCTATTGTCTGCTGACGAAGCACGACATGCCTCCTGTTATATGCGCTATATGCGTAAAGCAATTGATAAGCTGGGTGACGAAGCGCGTTTAGCGTACGCTAAAATTGGTGTGCTCATGACCAACACCAAAACATCGCGTGCGATGCATCCCACAAACCTGCACGTGAGCGAAGCTTTTTTCCCTAACGATACTGTGCAAAGCAGAATGCCTGATCCAGAATGGTTAGAGAATTGGCTAAATACGCAAATCAAGTTTGATAAGGGCTGGGAAGACAAAGTGGTGACCGCTATTTTGCGTAAATTATCAGGCTTGTTTGAGATGAGTTTTGATTGCGCTAAAGATCTTAGAATGTATCGTAAGAAATTGGCTAGAGCCTAAATTCCTTATTAGAGTCATAACGTCTGAGCCCACTGGTTTTAGAGTGGATTGGAGTCAGGTCTTTGATTTATGGCCTCTAACAAAATAGCAATCATAAATCAAAGACCTGACCCCGAATTTTGCCCCTGACCCCGAATTTTGGACCCCGAATTTTGATGACTTTATCCTTTAATAGCGCTCTTGTCACTTACAAATCCAATGGTAGACCCCGAATTTGTTTGACCCCGAATTTGTTCGAATTTGCCTCTGAAAATATTGGTTTGGCTTTTTCTGCCCCCAACCTTTTCAATTTAACTTCATTAGTAATGCCAATTCCGTGTAGTCGAGTAGACACAGTTTTACCAATATTTTTTAATTCGCACATAGGTTTGCTAACCATGGCTTAATGCTGGATGAAACATAACGCCATGCTCATTGGCGGGGCAAAGGGGCATGTATTTTTGCTCCGCAAAAATCATGACGCTTTACCCCGTCCAATGGAGCATTTTGTTAGCTGCATTATTTATTAGCCAGAAGACCTTTAATTTTAATCAGTCTTTGGTAAATTAACCCACTTGCCATTTTCTTCGACCATAACCATTAATACTTCCCAGACTTTACTATCTTTAGATTTCACAACAAGGGCGCTAGCATTATTTCCTTTATATTTGCCGCCCTCTATTTTAAAGTTCAACTGATCAATTGAATCATATCTCCCTGAATGTGAGCTAGGTAACGAAATGGAAAACTTGGAATTTTTATCAAGTCCTTTAAATGCACTCCGATCTACGGCGGTGCGAACGGCATCCACTTTCGGTGCGATTGCACAGCCAGATAAAGAAAGAATAACCGTTAATATTAGCGTAAGTTTTTTCATTTTTCTCTCCTTATTTATATTCCAATATATCGCCAGGCTGGCAATTAAGTGCTTTACAGACAGCATCTAACGTTGTTAAACGAATTGCCTTAGCCTTGCCTGTTTTTAAAATAGATAAGTTCTGTTCCGTAATTCCAATTAGCTGAGCCAGCTCATTGGACTTCATTTTTCGTTTAGCAAGCATCACATCTAAATTTACTATTATTGCCATTATGTTTTATACCGTGTGCGCTTGTTCGTCTTCTAATTTTGCTGCTTCATTCATAACCCAAGAAATCAATACAACCACAGAACCAATAATTAATGCGCCAAAATCTGAAATTCCAAACTGAGCGACTATCATCCGTTCATCTTGAGTATTATTGAATGTTAGAACGATACTAATCAATATGACAAAAATTAGATTGGCAACAACCCAATAAATTAAAGTGTACCCAAGCCTACGAAAGCATCTAACATTTTTTTCAGAAAAAACAATTGCTTTCTCATAGAGTTTGAATAGTTCTTTTAGATTTATTATTCCGTATATGGCAACAGAAGTAGGAATTAAACTAACTAAAAATGCCAGCAGGAGAGTTTCAAACGGGAGTGCTTGATTAACTGCAACCGGTAGTTCGACTTTAAACCCAATAGGCAGGTGATTAAAAAAAAGCCAATACATCAAAATAGTGATAGGGATGCAAAATATTAGAGCCGAAAATAACAATCTAAATTTATGACTGACACGTTGTATGCGGTCTATATTTTCATTTTTCATTGCTGCGAACCCCATCTTAGAAGAATAAAACAGAGTATAACTTATAAATTATTGTTTTACGATAAATTTTTATCGTATTACGATTAAAATTAAAGTTTCATCAATGCCGATTATTGTTTTGCAGCTAACAGCTTATTCTATGGAATCGGGTTATCATTCCACGTCGGGTTATCATTCTTCGAATCACTCTCTTGTTTTTAATATTTATATCCTTAATTCAATACCTTACACTGAAAATAACTTTATATTCCCAGATGCTAAAACGGAAGTGAATTCACTTGTGGGTCGGGTTATCATTCTTTCGGTAATACTCTAAATCAATACAAATATCTTGGTTTTTCAATTGCTTAGATGGACATGCTGGTTGTTTGTTGAGATGTAACACTGGAATCGGTTCATTTCGCTATCGCTTTAACCTTTTACTCTATCAAGCTCTTGATCGTTTTCCCTGCCAGCGCTTGATCCAAATGCGATTCGATATGCTCGCTTAATTTTGCGCTGGTGGTGAATTGATGGTTGGTTGCTAATGCGGGGACGTGGTTGCTGTTTTCTCTGATCGCGTGTAGCACTTCGACTAGAGGTGTGGTGTCAAAGGGTTTGGCGGGGAGGTATTGTTCATCTTCTGAGAGTACCAATAGTCCGGCTGTAACCAGTGAATCGGTAACACGTTCCAGGTTATAGGAGGGGATGGACAGTTGGTCAATCAAGCCGCGTTCGCCCAGTGGCGGTTCATTGCGATAAAAGCGTTCAGCAATTAATTGTATGACGGCGAGGCCTAGTTGTTCTCGGTGTCGATTGCTCAGCTTTGTCGGTACGCTGTCTCTGGTGAGTGCTTCGGGGTGTTGGTGATAAAACACGATGCTGGAGCCAATGAGCAATATTAGCCAAGCAACGTAGAGCCAGAACATAAACAAGATGAGTGTGGCGAAGGTGGAATAAATGGCGGTGTATTTTTCTGAGCCAGCAACGAAGTTGGCAAAGGCCCAGCCAATAGTGACCCATAATATGGCGGTGATGAATCCACCGATGAGCGCTGAGCGAAGTTTCACTTTGGTGTTGGGCACAAAAATATAAATAAACGTGAAAGCGATCATGATCAACAGGTAGGGCAGTAAGTGTCCAATGATCGCAAAGATACTGCCAATGGGTTCGATACCAGACAGCGCCTCAACAACGGTGTTGCTTTGTACCGATGCGGTGAGGCCAATGGCCGATACGATTAATATAGGCCCCACCATAATGACGCTAAGGTAATCGCTAAAGCGTTCGCTCAACGGGCGGTGACGGCTTATGTGCCAAATATGGTTAAAGGCGTGTTCGATTTTTTGTACTAGCGAGACGGCGGTATAGACGAGAAAGGCAAGTCCCAGTGTGCCGAGCACGCCAGCTTTGGTGTTGTCGAC
Source organism: Gammaproteobacteria bacterium (assembly GCA_016765075.1). Lineage (NCBI taxonomy): Bacteria > Pseudomonadati > Pseudomonadota > Gammaproteobacteria > Gammaproteobacteria bacterium. The sequence goes on along the minus strand of JAESQP010000010.1, from coordinate 13,710 downwards.
GAAGCCGATGATTTGTTTGATGATCTCGCTGCCTTTATCGCCAAGGGGGGAAATCATCTCAAGCAGTATGGGTTCTACTTGGTTATGAACACCAAAGCCTTTGAGTACGGAAAAGCTCAGTGCCAGCAACGGTACCAGTGACAGCAAGGTGGTATAAACAAGGCTCATGGCGCGCAGGGTTAGTTGACCATCAGCCAGATCGCCAATGACGTTATGAACGATACGCAACGCATGCAGCAGCCCTGCACGCCAGCGCGGCAAGGTGGTGATATCGACGTCCCACAGGGCGCGATTAATCAGGCTGGAAATTTTTTCCATGACTTTCTCATTATAACTTGCTGATGAGTATAGCCATATCAAGGCGTTAGCGGTAACGTCTAGGGTTATAACTTAGGTATCAATGTACGAAAATCAGCGATTTAACCCCCTCTGCCAAGATGCCTATTAAATCCGAGCTTGCCGCCCGTTTCTGCGCTGTGGGTTGAGTAAAGCCTGTGGTAAAGTCCACGCTTTTAATTTACGGGTCTTGGCTTTATGAGACAGTGGGCGCAGCGCGTTGCCAAATCGCGTTACTTTGAATATTTTATTATCGCGTTGATTCTTATTAACGCCGTAATTTTAGGCTTGGAAACATCATCGAGTATTGAGGCGGATTATGGCCACCTTCTGCAATGGGGTAATCGCCTCATATTAGCGGTCTTTATTGTCGAAGCGATGATTAAGATCGTTGCTGTCGCACCGCGTTTTAGTTTGTATTTTGCCAATGGCTGGAATTTATTTGATTTCTCGGTGATTGTGTTATCGCTGGTGCCTGCCACAGGCCAATTTGCCATGATCGCGCGTCTCGCTCGTTTATTGCGAGTGTTCCGTTTGATTACGGTGATTCCTGAGTTGCGTTTAATTGTCGCGACCTTGATCAAGTCGATTCCGAGCATGGGCAATATCATGCTGTTGATTGGCGTGATTTTTTACATGTACGCGGTGGCAGGCTTTCATTTTTTTCATGAGCATGACCCAACACATTGGCGTAATTTACCGACGGCGATGTTAACGTTGTTTCGCGTGTTGACCCTGGAAGATTGGACCGATGTGATGTATACGGCTATGGAGATGAATCCGTATTCATGGATCTACTTCGTCAGTTTTGTCATTATTTGCACGTTTGTAGTGATTAACTTGTTTATCGCGGTCGTGCTTAATAATTTGGAAGAAGCGAAGAATGAGCGCTTATTGAAAATGATTTCACCGGTATCAAAAGAGGAATTGATTAAAGAGTTGAAATCGACGCAGGAAACCCTAACGCGCTTGAGTAAGTCGTTGGAAAAACACGGTGCTTAGCTTACACCCTGAGCCAGACACTGGTATAAGCTGGGATATGAAGGTATCCTTCACGCCATGATGGATCCTGATAATGATGTGAGTTATTTGTTCATAGTTGGGCAAATTGTGTTCGTTTGCTTATTGATAGCATTTGTTGTGTTTCTCGCAGTCAGTGATAGACGCGCCAGTAAACGTCTTGATGAAGAAGATAAGGCGGCTAATGAGGCTAGTTCCTCGACAGATAATTCCGACAGACCCTAATGACTGACCTTGACTAGTTCAATGTCAAAAACCAGTGCGTCGTTGGGTTCGATCACATAAAGATTTCTGTGTTGAACGCCGTCTCTGCCATAGGCGAGGTGAGCAGGCACATAGAGCGTTATTTTGCCACCTTCCTTGATTAAGGGCAGGCCTTCTTTCCAGCCATCAATTACTTTGTCCATGTTGAATTCGGAACCATATTGTGGTGCCTTGATGCGACCGAAAATGCGTCTTTTTGTTGCTGAAGTGCCGGTGTAACTAACAATAATTACGCTATCAGATTGTGGTGATTTTCCTTCGCCTTCATTATGCAACACATATTGTAGGCCGCTTTCAGTGGTGATTACGTCTGCTTTATCTTTGTTTGATTCCATAAAAGTGCGTGCAGCCGTTCTTGTTGCTTTCCATATGGCCTCCTTGGCTTGACGTATGCGGTCTTTTTCAATGCCGATGGTGATGTTGCCTGCCTCTATGCTCATGCGTCTTGGGCCAAAATTCTGTGTGTCATTGATGGCTAAAGCAACGATGTTGGGGTCGACGCTAAAGCCTTCTTCTCGCCATTGTTGGGCAATTTTTAGACCCAATGCGTAGCTCAGTTCTTTGTCAGGTGTGATGACGATACTTTTGTTCACTTTGTCTGCGGCAACACTGAATGAGGCTGATAGCAGCAGGGAAATAACAAGTATTGGTAGTATTTTCATCGGCCAAGCCTTTTTTTGGGTTATTTTCAAGAGTGGTGGGTTAGGTTAGTAAATTAACAATCACTTTTGCAAGTTGTTGGCACGACTGTGGGTTTTGTCCGGTAATGAGCTTGCCATCCATGACAATATGCTCGCTCCATGGGGTGTTTGTTGTCACTTCTGCCCCCAGTTCACGTAATCGCGTTTCAAGCAGAAAGTCATATTCGTCTTCTGCTCCAGTTAACACCTCTTCAGCATTACTAAAGCAAGTGAGCTTGCGTTGCTGAACGAATGGGCGACCATTTTTTTCTAATGCAGTAAGACAAACTACGCCATGGCAGACGCTTGCTATCAGTTGGTTTGCTTCATCACGACGCAAGAGAATTTGATTTAACGTTTGATTTTGACTCAAGTCATACATGGTGCCATTACCGCCTGGGATATATAGCGCATCAAAGTCGTTGGCGGCGATTTCGTCGAGTATTTTTGTGTTGTTTAAAGCGGTTTTGGCGCTAAGTGTGTTGGTTTTATGTCCCCGCAGCGTAATGCTTTCATCGAGACTTTGCGGGTCTATAGGCGTTATGCCCCCTTTGGGGCTGGCAAGGGTGATGACATAGCCTTTGTCTCTAAACAGAGCATAAGGAATGGCGAATTCGTCAAACCAAACACCTGTTTTACGCCCGGAACGCAGGCTATCACAGCTGGTCACAACAATAAGTAGGGTGTTCGGCATGAGCGCTATGTTACTACAGCTATTATTTGTGAGTGTTTTGGTCAACAGGCTCTAACTTAACGGCATCGCTTTGGCAAAAAGAAGGAGTAAGATGACGATTTTGAAGGAGCGCTAGAGTGGAAATCGGAATACCACGAGAACTGAAGATAAGAGAAGGGCGTGTTGCGTTAGTGCCGGCGGCGGTGGCTAGTTTAGTTGTGGCCGGTCACCAGGTATTTGTTGAATCTGATGCAGGCATGTTAAGCGGTTACGATAATGCGGCTTATGTTGTTGCAGGTGCTCAGATTGTCGGTGATAGTGCTGCACTTTACGCTCAAGCGCAACTCATCGTTAAAGTGAAAGAACCCATTGCCGAGGAGCTTGTTCACCTAGGATCAGATCACCTTCTTTTTAGTTACTTGCATCTTGCCACCAATGACAAATTGGCCAATGCCTTGGCTCGTCAAGGCGTGACGGCCATCGCTTTCGAAACAGTACGCGATGAGTCAGGTCGTCTACCCCTGTTAGCGCCAATGAGTGATATCGCGGGTCGTATTGCTATTCAGGTTGGAACCAATTTGCTGCACTACTCACAAGGCGGGAAAGGTATTTTGCTGGGCGGGGTGGCTGGCTCAGAACGTGGTCGAGTGGTTATTATTGGTGCGGGTACGGCGGGTTTTAATGCGGCATCGATGGCAGCAGCTATGGGTGCTGAGGTGATCGTTTTTGATCGTCAGCGTCAGCCACTTGAGCGTGCACGTGCTTTGGCTGCGAATGTTACCGCGCTGTATGCCTACCCGGATACGGTGCAACAAGCGGTAATAAGTGCTGATTTGGTGGTGGGGGCAGTATTGCTTGCTGGTCAGCGTGCGCCACATGTGGTCAGCGCCAAGACGGTTAAAGCGATGTCTGCTGGCAGTGTGATTGTCGATATTGCCATTGATCAGGGCGGCTGTATCGAGACATCACGGCCAACCAGCTACGATGCGCCAACATATACTGTTGATGGTGTCATTCATTTTGCTGTGACAAATATACCGGGTGCAGTGCCCCGCAGTGCAAGTCAGGCGCTGTCGGCGGTTATCGTTGAGCCACTATTAAGGCTATGTCAAGCCAATTGGCGCCAATATCATGATTTGGTCGGTGGTATTAATGTTGATCAGGGTAAAATTGTTCATTCGGCATTGATAGATTAGTTAAGACCAACAAAGAGTCAGACTTCGCTATATAATACGATGATACGTTACGTATCAAACATTCGTTGAATCACACTAAAACTTGGCTCCTAAAAACTTGGCTCAGGCAACACCAAAAAAAGCACGTTCAGAATTAGTCACCACGCATATTGGTCGTGGCGTGCGCGAGGGGGCCTTGTTTGTCCTGCTTGCGATCGCTGCTTACCTATTGATTGCGCTGGTTAGCTTTAATCCCAGCGACCCAGGTTGGTCGCAAAGTGGCGGTAGCGGTGAGATCGTTAACCGTGGTGGTGTCGTGGGCGCCTGGTTTGCCGATGTTTTTCTCTATCTGTTTGGTTATCTTGCTTATTTGCTGCCGATGATGATTGCCTATAGCGCCTGGTTGATCTATTCCGGTAGCAAGGATCAAATCGCTGCGTTCGATATCAATGAGCTATGGTTGCGTGCAGGGGGATTTTTTTTAGCGTTAACTGCTGGCGCGGCCTTAGCCTCGATGCGTTTCGGTATGGCCTTGGGTCGTTTGCCGCATGATGCTGGCGGCATACTCGGTGATGCAGTCTCATCAAAGTTGATTGGTTTGTTCAAAGTTACTGGTTCAACCCTCTTTTTGTTGGCTTTGTTTTTAGCTGGTGTGACGTTATTTACGCGCTTGTCTTGGGTTGGGCTGATCGACTTCACGGGTCAATGGACTTTGCGTGGTTTTGTTGTTGCGAAAGATTATTTTTTTCGCGCTATCGATCAATGGCGTCAGTTTGCTGTGCGGCGTCAGCGCGATGAAGTGATTCGTGAAGAAACTCAGCGTGCCCAGCAACGTCAGCCAGTACGTATTGAGCCTGTGATGACAATACCAGAGCCAAGCCCGCGTCCTGAAAAAGAGCGCCAAGTGCCTTTGTTTGAGCCGACGGTTAATACTGATTTGCCACCCTTATCATTGTTGGATGCGGCAGAAAAGCCAAAACACTCTGTGTCGCATGAATCCCTGGCCGCTATGTCGCGACAGGTTGAATTGAAGCTACGCGATTTTGGTGTCGATGTTGAAGTCGTTTCTGTGTTGCCTGGGCCTGTCGTCACACGCTATGAAATGCAGCCTGCTGCCGGTGTTAAGGTCAGCAAAATCGTTAATCTGTCAAAGGATTTAGCACGATCTTTATCGGTAACCAGTGTTCGTATCGTTGAAGTGATTCCCGGCAAACCGGTTATTGGTCTGGAGATTCCAAACGAGCACCGAGAAATTGTGCGCCTTAGCGAAATATTATGCTCGAAACAATACGACGATTCAAAGTCGCCCCTGGCCTTGGCGCTAGGCAAGGATATTGCTGGTCAACCCGTCGTTGTTGATCTGGCCCGTATGCCACATTTGCTGGTTGCTGGGACAACGGGTTCCGGTAAGTCAGTGGGCGTTAATGCAATGGTGCTTAGTCTGTTATATAACGCGACACCGGCAGACGTACGCATGATTATGATTGATCCGAAGATGTTAGAGCTTTCTGTTTACGATGATATTCCGCATTTATTGGCGCCTGTTGTTACTGACATGAAAGAGGCGGCCAACTCCCTGCGTTGGTGCGTCGCTGAGATGGAGCTGCGTTATGCACGCATGGCGGCATTAGGTGTACGCAATCTGGCGGGTTACAACCGTAAGGTCAAAGACGCAATCGATGCGGGTGAGCCGATTGCTGATCCACTGGTTACACAAGTTCCAGCGGGTGAAGAAATGCCAATGCTCTACCATCTACCGCATATTGTCGTCGTTATCGATGAGTTCGCTGACATGATTATGGTGGTGGGTAAAAAGGTTGAAGAATTGATAGCGCGTCTGGCGCAAAAAGCACGTGCTGCCGGTATTCATTTAATTGTTGCAACACAGCGACCTTCGGTTGACGTGATTACTGGTTTAATCAAGGCGAATATTCCTACACGTATCGCGTTTCAAGTGTCTTCTAAAATTGATTCTCGCACGATTCTTGATCAGACGGGTGCAGAACAATTGTTAGGTCAAGGTGACATGTTATATTTGCCGCCGGGCACTGCCATACCTGTTCGGGTTCACGGAGCCTTTGTTGCCGATCACGAAGTACATAAGGTCGTTAAACAAATAAAAAGCAATGGCGCGCCGAATTATGTTGAAGCCTTAATGGGCGGAAATTCAGGTATCACGCTTGGCAGTCAGTTTGACGATGTCGAAATGGACGAGCTTTACGATGAGGCCGTGGCGATTGTTACCGAGACACGACGGGCATCGATATCGGGTTTACAAAGACGTCTAAAAGTAGGTTATAACCGTTCTGCACGTTTGGTCGAGACCATGGAGCAAACAGGGGTGGTAGGACCAATGCAGTCAAATGGCTCGCGCGAAGTGTTAGCGCCACCACCACCTAAATAACGAGGGTAAGCCATGATATTTAGAACCTCAATAAGTCAGTATATATTTCTTACGTTGGTATTTTCACTGATGGTTAGTGCAGTGAATGCTGATGAGGCCAAAGATAAGTTAGATCGCTTTGTGGTTGACCTTAATAGTATGCGTGCTGGCTTTGTACAAACCGTTATTGATGACAATGGCACCGTGGTTGATAAGTCAGAAGGGACTATGGCCATGTTGCGCCCTGGTCGTTTTCGTTGGGACTATACCTTGCCCTATGCGCAGCAAATCATTACCAACGGTAAACGTTTGTGGATTTACGAGCCAGATTTAGATCAGGTGACAATTAAGCCTTATGAGGCTGGAGTAGGGCAGACACCCGCATTACTCTTGTCTGGCGATATCAGTGTTTTTGAGCGTTTTATTGTAAGTGATCTTGTTATTGCTGACAGCGAGCATGAATGGTTGTTGTTGCAACCGCTTGATCAAGATAGTGCTTATGAATCGATCCAGCTCGGTTTTGATGGGTCTGGCTTAAAGGTGGTGCGTTTCTCTGATGATTTTGGTCATCACACCCAGTTAGAGTTTATCGATATCGAAGCCAATATTGCGCTTGCTGAAGACGAGTTCGAATTTCAGCAGCCAGAGGGTGTCGAGGTTATTAGCGATCCTGGTCTGTTTTGAGCCGTGCCCGCCAAACCCCCAGCCAAATCCACGGTGGATTTATTTAATTTCGATCAACCTTTGGCTGATCGAATGCGGCCACAATGCCTCGATGAGTTTGCAGGTCAACAACACCTACTGGCAGACGGTAAACCACTCAAACAGTTAATCGATAGTGGTCGCTTGCATTCGATAATTTTCTGGGGGCCACCCGGTACCGGTAAAACCACTTGCGCACGGTTAATGGCATCATGTGTCGATGCGCAATTTATCACGCTGTCGGCGGTCATGGCGGGTGTGAAAAATATCCGCGACGCGGTTTCGCAGGCGCAACTCAGCCGAGACCAGTATCAACGCGTAACAATTCTTTTTATTGATGAGGTTCATCGCTTTAATAAATCGCAACAAGATGCCCTGCTACCCTTCGTTGAAGACGGTACTTTTATCTTGATCGGTGCGACAACAGAAAACCCTTCTTTTGCCTTAAATAATGCACTGTTGTCTCGTACGCAAGTGTATGTCTTTAAATCTCTGGTTGAGCAAGACCTGGTACATTTAATTCAGCATGCGTTGAACGATTGCGATAGAGGGTTTGCTGGTCAGGTTTCGATAGCAGATACTGTCGCCAAACAAATTTCTCGCTCTGCCGATGGCGATGCCCGCCGCGCACTCAATATTTTAGAAGTGGCAGCACGCTGTGTGATGTCTGGCGAGCAAGCTTGGCATATTGATGAGGCGGTATTTAATGAAGTCGCGAGTGCTGAATTACGCCGCTTTGATAAATCGGGTGAAGCCTTCTACGATCAAATATCCGCACTACATAAGTCGGTGCGCGGTTCAGACCCCGATGCGTCCTTATACTGGTTTGCCCGTATGCTTGATGGCGGTTGTGATCCACTCTATATCGCTCGTCGAGTCGTGCGTATGGCCAGCGAAGATATTGGTAATGCCGATCCACGAGCACTAAATTTGGCGCTCAACGCCTGGCAAGTGCAAGAGCGCCTGGGTAGTCCGGAGGGCGAATTGGCTATTGCCCAAGCCATTAGTTATCTGGCCTCAGCACCGAAGAGCAATGCCGTCTACAAGGCCTATAATCAGGCGCGCCGAGAGGTAAAATCGCAGCCGTCTTACCCAGTGCCAAATCATCTGCGCAATGCGCCAACTAAATTAATGAAAGACATGGGTTATGGTCACGCCTATCGCTACGCTCATGATGAGCCTGATGGCTACGCGGCGGGCGAAAATTATTTTCCTGAAGAAATGAAACACAAGCCGCGATATTATGAACCCGTTAATCGTGGTATGGAGATCAAAATTAACGAGCGCCTAGCGTATTTACGCTGCCTCGATAAATCAGCGAAATGAGTACGATCACAGTATGATGATCGTCGCGATTGCTATAGGTGGCGCTTTAGGTGCGGTGCTACGTTATGTTTTGCTTGGCTGGGTGCAGATGTGGGGTACAGGCTTCCCTTATGGCACTTTACTCGTTAATGTCATTGGTTCGTTGATGGCTGGTATCGTATATATAATTCTGATGGAAAAACTGGCTTTGGACAGTGTGATGCGTGGCTTTATTTTGGTAGGGCTGCTGGGTTCTTTCACCACCTTCTCTACATTTTCGCTGGAGACAGTGCATTTATTGGAAGCAGGTGAATTGGCTAAAGCTGGGTTAAACAGCATTATCAGTGTCGTCACCTGTATTGCTGCAGCATGGCTAGGGTTTTTCGTCGCGCGTCTAGTGTTCTATTAATGTGATAATTGCGAGTTCAGTTAGCTTGTCAATGCCCACGGCAAGGCGCGTCTTGCAGATAAGGGTGGCTCCCTTATCAAGAGGCGTAACGCAGTCCGTGGGTATTGACACGCTAACCCGAAGGGCGTTGCTGTGGGGTTTCGCCGCTGCGTTGCAGTGCTCGACAAGGGCACAACCCTTGCCTTCGCACTGCGCCTTGCTGCGAAACCCCACAGCAACGCTGAATTCGTAATTATCACATTAATAGAGCACCAGTACGCTAACTTATAAAAAATTGAAAACTATTTCGGAAGTTTTAATATGTTAGATATCCGTTTAATACGTGATGATATTGATGCCGTTGCCGAGCGTTTGCAAAAACGTGGTTTTACACTCGATGTTGATAGAATTCGTGGTCTCGAAGAAGACAGAAAACAAGCTCAGGTTGAGACACAAACTTTGCAGGCGGAGCGCAATCAACGCTCTAAAGCGATTGGTCAGGCGAAAGCCGCTGGCTCAGATATTCAACCACTCAAAGACGAGATAGCCGGTCTTGGTGATAAATTAAAAACTATTTCCAGTTGCCTTGATGGCATTCAGTCGGAGCTTGATACCCTATTAATGGGTGTGCCGAACTTATTGCATGACAGTGTACCCAAAGGTAAGAACGAAGAAGATAATGTCGAGATTCGTCGTGTTGGCACACCAGGCGAATTTGCCTTTACAGTTAAAGACCATGTTGAGCTTGGTGAGGCACTGGGTCAACTGGACTTTGAACGTGCTGCGGTGATTGCGGGCAGTCGTTTTTCCAGTCTGCACGGTGGTTTGGCACGCTTGCAGCGAGCACTGATTCAATACATGCTTGATACGCATATTGACCAACATGGCTATACCGAAGTCTATGTGCCGTATCTGGTCAATAGCGAGAGTTTGCAGGGCACCGGGCAGCTACCAAAGTTTGCAGAAGATTTATTTAAAATTGCTGGCGAGTCTGACTATTATTTGATTCCTACAGCAGAAGTGCCCGTTACCAACCTCGTGCGCGACCAAATCCTCGGTGCAGAAAGTCTACCTCGACGTATGGTTACACACACACCCTGTTTTCGCAGTGAAGCGGGATCGTATGGCAAAGATACGCGCGGCTTGATGCGTCAGCATCAGTTTGAGAAAGTAGAGATGGTGCAGATCGTTAAGCCTGAGCAGTCCTATGAAGCCTTGGAAGAACTGACGGGCCATGCTGAGACCTTATTGCAAAGCTTAGAGTTGCCTTATCGCGTGATGACGCTTTGCAGTGGTGATACCGGTTTTGCTGCAGCCAAAACTTACGATCTTGAAGTGTGGTTGCCCGCGCAAAACACCTATCGCGAAATTTCCTCATGCAGTAATTGTGAGTCGTTCCAGGCACGACGCTTAAAAGCGCGCTGGCGTAACCCTGAGACCGGCAAGCCCGAGCTGGTTCATACTGTTAATGGCTCTGGCCTAGCAGTAGGCCGTACTTTGTTGGCGCTAATGGAGAACCATCAAAATGAGGATGGCAGTATCAACATTCCAGTAGTATTACAACCTTATATGCGTGGCCAACAGCGCCTCGAGAAAGACACCTCTAACTAAAGCTCGAAAGTTTTAGTCTAGAGCGTTTTGACGCCAAGAATTTTAAAAGTGTATGGATTATTTCCCTTTATTCACCAAGCTGACTGATACACCATGTTTGATTGTTGGTGGTGGTGCGGTTGCTGCACGTAAAGCTGTGGCTTTATTGCGTGCTGGCGCTAGAATTACGGTCATTGCCCCGCACTTATCGACTCACTTACAAACTTTGGTAGATGGTAAGGCGCTAGATTATATCGCGCGCGAATACCAGGATACTGATATTACAAGTATCGAGGGTGGTTATCGATTGATTATAGCTGCGACAGATAATGCCGCGGTTAATCGACATGTCGCAGCGCAAGCCAATACGCTTGCCGTGCCTGTTAACGTGGTTGATGCGCCTGATTTATGCAGTGTGATATTACCCAGCATTGTTGACCGTGATCCGGTTGTGATTGCGGTGTCCAGTGGTGCACGCTCTCCAGTTTTAGCACGTTTGCTGCGCGCACGCTTGGAAACCTTGATTCCCTCACGCTATGGGCATTTGGCGGAGTTAATCGCCAAGTTTCGTCATAAGCTAAGAAAAAAAATAACATTACCCCAGGCACGCCGTGGCTTTTGGGAGAAGCTGTTGCAAGGCCCTGTCAGTGAATTGGTATTCAGTGGACGAGACGCTGATGCAGAACAATTAATTGAGCAAGCGCTGGTCAACGCTAAGGACGTGCAATGTGGTGAAGTCTATTTGGTGGGTGCTGGTCCGGGTGATCCTGATTTATTGAGTTTTCGTGCTTTGCGCCTGATGCAACAGGCGGATGTAGTCTTGTATGACCGATTAATCGCACCGGAAATTCTAAACTTGGTTAGGCGTGAGGCAGAACGCATCTACGTCGGTAAGCGTCGCTCTTATCACGTTGTACGACAAGAAGAAATTAATGCAACCTTGGCGCGTTTAGCGCTTGAAGGTAAGCGTGTACTACGTCTTAAGGGCGGTGACCCGTTTATTTTTGGTCGCGGTGGTGAAGAGGTAGAGACGCTGGCAGAGCAAGGCATACCTTTTCAGATTGTGCCTGGAATTACGGCTGCTTCAGGTTGTGCTTGCTATGCCGGCATTCCGTTAACACATCGTGATTATGCACAATCGGTGGTGTTTGTTACGGGCCATTTGAAAGAAGGCGAGCTACAGCTTAACTGGTCGCAATTAGTGCAGCCACAGCAAACGGTCGTCGTCTATATGAGCTTGACCAATATCGATGTGCTGTGTAATAAGTTAATCGAGCATGGCATGTCGCATGACACCCCAGTGGCCTTGGTGTCACGTGGCACAACGGTTGATCAGGATGTGATTATAGCGACCCTGGCAAGCTTGGCTAATAAGATTGAGGGGAAAGAGATCCATGCGCCGACACTGACCATTATTGGTGAGGTGGTAAATTTGCATGGCAGTTTGAATTGGTTTGGTGGCTAGACTGCTGATTAATTTTTGGTTTTCCGAATTTTCGGCTGCTTATAAAAAAGCCCAGCTCATTATGTAATGGCCGGGCTTTTTGCCGTTACTACAGTGTGTTAGCGTTTAGTCTCTACCACCAAAGGCACCCAATAAGTGTAGTAGGCTAGTGAACATATTGTAAATTGCCACATAGAGCGTGACAGTTGCCAGAATATAATTGGTTTCGCCACCATGTATAATTTCGCTCATCTGATACAGAATCAAGCCAGACATCAACAGCACAAACATCGCTGATACAGCCAGGGACAGGCCAGGCATATTAAAGACCATTGCGCCAATTCCGGCCAGGAAGGCGACGAGAATGCCGACGAAAAGGAAGGCGCCCATAAAGCGGAAATTTTTGCGTGTCGTTAATGCATAACCGGCCAGACCTAAAAAGATAACAGCGGTGCCGCCCATAGCGGTCATGATCAGTTGGCTGCCATTAGGTAGCGCCAGATAGTGATTCAAGATCGGACCCAGACCAAAGCCAAGCAAGCCAGTGGTAGCAAACACAGCAACCAGCCCCATGGACGAATTGGCAACACGGGGAATCACGAACCACAGCATACCCAATGCGGCCACAGAACAACCAAGGCTGACCATAAAGGGCACATTCAATGCCATCGAGGCACCCGCAGTGACGGCACTAAACAGCAAAGTCATTGCCAGTAACGTAAAGGTATTACGCAGTACCTTATTGACCACTACACCGCTGAGTGCAGCATTAGAACTTATAACATTCATTATTGAGTACTCCGTTGATAATGTTTTGTATCGTCTCATTTTATCGACAAATGAATTCATTTCCAAGCTTGACAAAAATATATGTTCGATTTTGTCACTTTCAAGTGTGTCTTGGCTTGCAAAGTCTTAAAAAGCCTAGTACTTTCTTCGGACTCGAAGTTTGAGTAAAAGTTTCGGAGAGGTGGCTGAGTGGTCGAAAGCGGCGGTCTTGAAAACCGTTGAAGGGCAACCTTCCGGGGGTTCGAATCCCTCCCTCTCCGCCAACTATCTGAAAGCACGCCCGCTAGGGTGTGTTTTCAGATAGTTGGTATATGGTGGATTTGAACCCCCGGATCTAAATGGTGGTTCGACCAAGACGCCTAGCGGCTTGGAGCGCGGTGACGGCGACCCGAAGGGCGAGCGGGTACGCGAGCAATCCCTCCCTTTCCGCCATATATCTGAAAATACACCTGATAAGGTGTTTTTTTTAGGCAGTATATGGAGTGTCTGTACTGCTGACAGTATTGCTTTTAATGAAAAGAGACTTATTGAGCTAAAAATCAAGACTGATGCCTGACGTAATGATTTTAGGGTGTTGCGCTCGGTGCGCCACGAAAACCAAGGGTAGAAGTAGATGATTCGGGTAATGCTGGTTGACGATCATGAGCTTGTTCGTGCGGGTGTGAGGCGTTTGCTTGGCGATTTCGATGATATCGAAGTGGTTGTCGAGGCAAGTAGCGGTGAAGAAGCACTCGCTCTGGTTCGAGAGCATTTACCTGACGTTGTGTTGATGGATATCAACATGCCAGGCATTGGTGGTGTCGAAGCGACACGCAGACTGCTTAGGCTGGCGCCCACGTTGAGTGTTGTCGCTGTGACGGTCCACGGTGAGCAACCTTATCCTTCACGCTTGCTCGAGGCGGGCGTTAAAGGCTATGTCACCAAGGAATGTAGCAGTAGCGAAATTGCGTCAGCGATACGT
>JAESQP010000009.1 GCA_016765075.1 Gammaproteobacteria bacterium | reverse complement strand
TGGTCAAAACCCAGGTTGAGATAATCGTAGGTTTGTAAGCCAGCAGTGCCTAGTGCCATGGGGTGCTTAAAGGGAATCACGCCTTTGGCCATAAAGGTATTGGTGACGGGGATGTTAAGTTTGTGCGCGAAGTTTGCCAGTTGTACCCAGGCATTTTCTCTAACGACGCCATTGCCGGCGAGAATAATGGGGTGTTTGGCTGCAGAAATAGTGTTAGCCGCAGCGACGATACGTTCTTGTGAAGGCTCTGGTGCGCTAGGCTGTTGCACTGTTAATGGCGTATCTTCGATCGGCATTGGTGCGAGGTTTTCAGGAAATTCGATAAAGCAGGCGCCAGGCTTTTCGGTTTGTGCCAGCTTAAAGGCCTTGCGTATGATTTCGCTGATGACATTCGGTGTTAAAATCCGCACGGAATATTTAGTCAGTGGTTTAAACACCGCTTGTAAGTCGAGCACCTGATGTGATTCTTTGTGTAGGCGATTGGTTCCTGCCTGGCCTGCGATGGCGACGACTGGCGCGTAATCCATGTTGGCATCGGCGACACCAGTAATAAGATTGGTAGCGCCGGGGCCCAAAGTGGAGAGACAGACGCCGGTACGGCCGGTCAGGCGGCCATAGACATCGGCCATAAACGCCGCGCCTTGTTCGTGGCGCACCGTAATAAATTTAATGGGCGAGTCTAGCAGGGCATCCATCAGGTCGAGATTTTCTTCGCCGGGAATGCCAAAGATATACTCAACCCCTTCGTTTTCTAGGCATTGAACAAATAATTCAACGGCCTTCATTGTTGCTCCTTTGTTTGTTGAGGGGTGTTATCCCCAACATGCTAGTTATCTTCGTTATTGGCTTTAGTGACGAGAAAATCGACGACGTTAATGAGTTCTTCGAAGCTACCTCCAGCCTGCTTTGGCCCCGTGTAATACTGGTTATCTATGATGACGGCCGGTGTACCGCTAACTTGATAACGCCGTGTCAACTTTTCGGCCTGTTTGACTTTACCGCTGACAGAAAAGGAATAGAAGGCTTTGCGGAAATCTTTATTATTAACACCGAATTCTTCGAAAAATGCCATTAGCGTTTCGTCATTATTGAGAGAGCGGCGGCCTTTATGAATGGCCTCAAACAGCGGGTCGTGAATTTCTTCTAATACACCCAAGGCCTCTGCAGTGTAATAGGCGCGAGTATGTATTGCCCAGCTTTTATTAAGGACAGCGGGGAGGCGGATATAGCTAATATTGTCGGCATTTTCTTCGAGCCAGCGTTTGACGTAAGGCTGGAACCGATAGCAATGTGGGCAGCCATACCAGAATACTTCGAGTACTTCGACCTTGTTTGAAGCGCTGCCCGATTCGCTCATGGGGGCTTGCTGTGGTGTAATGACGCTATAGGCTTTACCGGCCTCATAGTGGGTCTCTGCGACTATTGCTGTATTCATTGTCAATAATAGGCCGCCGAGAAAAACAAAAAAACAGTGAAAAATAAAACCCCGATGTTGTAACTTCATATTTTTGTCCTGTTTGTATTGGCAATCTCTGGTTAATGCTTGCCCAAGTTATTAGAGATTTTCTTGTTCTGGTGTTTGATTCCAGGGTAAGAGGTTTAGTGCTATAAGGCAATGGGGTACCATGTATACCCCTTCAAGGGAGCGCAAAACCGAGCCTTTGGAGGGCAATATGCCTTGATATAGCTGAACTCGCTATTAATTCCTTGATTAATGTTTACTATTGACTCTGTTGTATCACCTGCGTTCAGTGGCCATTGCCTCTTTTAAGGTAGGCGATAGCCCACAGAAATTCTCATAGAATAACAACCAGAGGCTGCTTAAACTGTGACAAGCAATAACTCATTATACCGACGCGCGAAATTTATATTGGGCGCTGCCGGTGCAAGCCAATTCCCTGATGATGTCGGTAGTGAGGTCGCTTTTGTTGGCCGCTCTAATGCCGGCAAATCAAGTGCACTGAATACAATAGCCGACCAACGTAGCCTTGCCCGTGTCAGTAAAGCACCTGGCCGCACTCAGCAAATTAATTTTTTTGAGCTTGACGTGGTACGACGGTCACCGATACGTTTGGTCGATTTGCCGGGTTATGGTTATGCCAAAGCAGCAGCGTCAGTGCGCAAGCAATGGGATAAGCTGATGTCGGATTATTTTCAAGCGCGACAGTCACTAAAAGGTGTGGTGCTTATTGTTGATATCCGGCGCCTGCTTGGTGAGGGTGATCAGCATATGTTGGCGTATTGTTTGTCACTCAATTTGCCTGTTCATATTTTGTTATCCAAAGCAGACAAGCTTAGTCGTGGTGCAGCATCGGCAGCCAGCTTGAAGGCGCAGCGGGGTGTGGAAGCTTTGGCAAGCGAAAAGTCTTTGCCAGTAGAGCTTGTCAGTTTTCAGTTGTTTTCATCACTTAAAAAAACGGGTCTTGCTGAGGCCATCGCGCAGCTTGATTGCTGGCTGCTGAATGACAGCGATAAATGAGAAGAGAAGATAAAAAACCCCGGCTAATCTAAGGGAGGAGAAAGCCGGGGGAAATAATCCCAGCTGGGGATGCCGGGATATCTTTGCCACTGTTTAGGAGGATAAAAGTGGTAAGTGCTACGTTCTTTATGATTCTACTAATATTAATAAGTTCCCTTTCGCGTCCTTTGTTTGATAGATATTTTATATCGAACACTGACTAATGAGCTTGATCCCAGTTGATGCCAGTACCAATGCTCACCTCTAGGGGTACGCTTAGATCTGCTGCCTGGGTCATGCAGAGTTGAATCTGTTCTTTGGCGGTTTCGAGTTGGCTTTTTGCCACTTCAAATACCAGTTCATCGTGAACCTGCATAATCATCCTTGTTGCCGGTTTATCTTTATTCATCCAATGATCTACGTTGATCATAGCACGCTTAATAATGTCTGCCGCGCTACCCTGCATGGGTGCGTTAATCGCCGCGCGTTCAGCGTATTGGCGCCGTTGCGCATTAGACGATTTGATATCAGCCAGATATAAGCGACGACCGAATAGTGTTTCAACATAGCCTTGTTCACGCGCAAGTTTTCGTGTTGTGTCCATAAATTCTTTCGCTTTTGGATAACGCTGAAAGTAAAGCTCGATATATTCTTGTGCTTGGTTACGGCCTATGCCTAGTTGTTGGCCTAAACCAAAGGCCGACATGCCGTAAATCAAACCAAAGTTAACGGCTTTAGCGCGTCGTCTTTGCTCGGCATCAACATTTTCGACGCCAACACCAAAAATTTCAGCCGCCGTTGAGCTATGTATATCAATACCTTGTTGAAATGCGTTGAGCAGACTTGGGTCGCCAGATAAATGTGCCATCAGTCGTAATTCAATTTGCGAATAATCAGCAGCGACAATCACAGTGTCTTCATTCGGCGCGACAAAGGCTTGACGAATACGTCTGCCCTCGATGCTTCTTACCGGTATATTTTGTAAGTTAGGTGTGCTAGAAGACAAACGCCCTGTTGCAGTAACGGCCTGATGATAGGAGGTATGTACTCGCTGGGTATTTGGGTTAATTTGTTGCGGTAAGCTGTCGGTATAGGTCGAGCGTAATTTTGCCAAACTACGATAACGCAATATTAATTTTGGTAAGGGATAGTCTAAAGCCAATTCTTTCAATACACTCTCGGCGGTCGAGGGCTGCCCCTTAGGTGTTTTCTTCAAAATGGGCAAGTTCAGCTTAGTAAATAATATCTCTTGAATTTGCTTGGGTGAATCAAGATTAAAGGCTTGCTCGGCAAGCTTTTCTGCTTCAATAATAATTTTGTCTAATTCTGCGCTAATTTCTCCACTTTGTTGTTTAAGCATATCAGCGTCGATGTGAACACCATAGCGTTCAATGTCTGACAATATTGGAATAAGTGGCACTTCTATATCTTGCAGTAATTGGCTTAGCCCTTTTTCTTGCTGTAATTTTGGCCATAAGGTTTGATGCAATTGCAAAGTAATGTCAGCATCTTCTGCGGCATAATGCGCGGCGATATTAATATCAATTTTATCCAAAGTAATTTGCTTGGCACCTTTGCCAGCAATGTCTTCAAAATGCACCGTCTTGCGGCCAAGATACTTCAATGCAAGCGAGCCCATATCGTGACGTGTGCCAGTGCTGTCGAGCACATAAGATTCCAGCATGGTGTCAAAGGCAATGCCACGCAAACGGATGCCGTAGTTGCCCAGCACATTCATATCGTATTTGATATGTTGCCCTACCTTTAAATAATTAGGATTTTCTAGCAGCGGTTTAAATAGAGCTAAGACGTCATTACGATCTAGTTGCTGCGGCGCATCTTCATAGTTATGCGCTAATGGAATATAGACAGCCTCGCCAGCATCAATAGAAAATGACAGGCCGACAATTTCTGCTTTCATGTATTGCAGTGAGGTGGTTTCAAGATCAAAGGCGAATAACTCTGAGTCTTGCAAACGCTTTAGCCAATGTGTCAGTTCAGCCATTTTAAATAGCGTGTGATAGTTGGTTTTGACCTCGGCGGATTGCTTGCTAACGTCGATATTGCTTGCGTCTTTTTGGCCTTCTTCTTGCTCGATAATATCTTTCAGCATGCGCTTAAATTCCATGCGCTGATAAATCTCATGTAAACGCGCAATATTCTTTGGCTCGATATTAAGGGTGGTTGGTGTGACATCGAGCTCGACATCACATTTTAGTATGACCAGGCTGCGTGACAAGGGTAGCTGATCCAGGTTGGCACGTAATTTATCGCCAATTTTGCCTGTGATGGCATCGGCATTGACAACAAGCTCATCGAGTGAGCCATATTCATTAAGCCACTTTGCTGCGGTTTTAGGCCCCACGCCGGGCACGCCTGGAATATTATCGGCGCTGTCGCCGACCAGTGACAAGTAATCAATAATCTGTTCTGGCCTCACGCCAAATTTTTGTTTCACAGCAGCACAGTCCATGATTTTATTGGTCATGGTATTGATTAAGGTGACATGCTCATCGACTAATTGGGCCAGGTCTTTGTCACCGGTTGAAATAACTGTTTTTATGCCGAGCTTGCTGGCTTGCTGTGCCAGTGTGCCAATAACATCGTCGGCCTCAACGCCTTCGATGTTAAGCAGTGGCAGGCCCATGGCTTTTACCCAGGCATGTATTGGTTCAATCTGAACACGCAGTTCATCCGGCATTGGTGGCCGATGGGCTTTATATTCAGCATAGAGATCGTCACGAAAGGTTTTGCCCTTGGCATCGAAAATAACGGCCATATGCTCAGGTTGATAGTCTTCGAGCAGACGCTTAATCATATTAATACAGCCAAAGACGGTGCCGGTTGGCTCACCATGCGAATTGGTTAAGGGTGGCAAGGCATGAAAGGCGCGATAGAGGTAGGAAGACCCGTCGACGAGTATTAATGGTTTAGCGGAGGGTTTACTCATTAAGGGAATGTCCTGATTATCAAAAAATGTTTGAATTATTGCATGAGTAAAAATTCATTACGCATGGTTTTACGTACTGCACCCGGTGTCTCATCGTAAAAGCGTTTAAAGGCTTTGGATAAGGCCATATCGCTAGAATAACCCAAGTGATCGGCAATTTGCGCCAATGACAAGGGTGTGTCGCGCAGCAGGCACAATGCATTTTCCATGCGCCACAGGGTGAGATAGGCAATAGGCGCAAGGCCTATTTTTTGTTGAAAACGACTGGCAAACGCAGAGCGTGACAGGTGACATTGTGCGGCCAGATCTTCGACTGTCCAGTCATACGACAGTTGCTCATGGATACACTGCAATGCACGGCTGATTACTGGATCGTGCAGTGCTGAAAGAAACCCTGATGGTGTGTTTTTCAGCGAGTGATCACTGCGTAAAATCTGCACAAACAAGGTTTCACAGATACGGTCAATGAGCACATCAACCCCTGCGCGACGTTGTTGTAACTCGTCGTCAAGTAACAGAGCGGTTTGGTAAAGCCAGTGGCGTTCTGTTGTGCCAACATGGGTCATACGAATAGTGGCGGGTAATGTTGTGATGAGCGGGTGCTGGCTACGTGTGTCAAAGTGGAAGCGCCCACATAGCAAACGTGTGCTGGTTTTGCTACCGCTAAATAAAGGCTCACCCTTTTCGTATGCAGCGGCGGCAGTTTCGCTGGCAATACGGTCGCTGTTGGGGTTATCGGCAATCCAGTGTGCACTGCCGTGGGTTAATAACACACAGTCACCCGCATGCATTTGTACGGGTTCTGGCATATCGTCTGCCTGTAGCCAGCAGCTGCCTTCAAGCACGATATGAAAGCGCGGATGCGCTGTTGTGGTCAGTGTCATACCCCAGGGTGCAGAGAGCTTGGAGCAAAAAAAGATACTCCCGCGCAGACGAATAGAGCGTAGCACCTGGCTTAGAATGTCAATTTCAGTGGTAGGCATAGCGCTATTTTTACCCATCCTGGACGATTGGACAAGAAAAACAGCGTTCCAGCCATGGGGTATTTGAATCGGCCGCGCTATCGTAGCTCTCACAGTCACTCAGGGTGTGCATCATTTAAGAGGCATACACATGATTGGATTAAAAGAGGAGATTATAAGATGGTTTTCAAGCGCACTAAATTAATGGGCTTATCTTTATTATTGGCCCTATTAGCAAGCCCGGTATTTGCTATCGACACGTCGTTTTCCAAGTATGTTGATGATAAAGGTAATATTTATTTACCGGAAGACCCACGTAAAACCATGGTTCATCTGGGTTCGTGGTTTGTACCAGAAGGAGATGTCAGCGGTTTTCACGATGTTTACACGGAAGCTGAGACTGTAGAAGTCTATCGTAGAACAGGTGAGTTTCCTGATGGTGCAACCTTAGTTAAAGAGTTACGTAAGCATGATTCCGGCGACTATACAACCGGTGCCAATGTTAGCTACCCGAACAGTGATGTCCGTCTGTGGTTTGTCATGATCAAAGACAGTACGAATCGTTTCCCCAAGAATCCACTTTGGGCCAAGGGTTGGGGCTGGTCGATGTTTAAAACTGATGAGCCAACAAAGAATGTTGCCACTAGTTTTGAAGAAAGCTGCCAGGCTTGCCATACACCTGCCGAGAAAACCGGCTGGGTATTCATAGAAGGTTATCAGGCAACTTTGGGTAAACCACTACATTAATTGAGCTTATTGCGCCCCCACGCTTTCGCAGAGCCTGCCAGGCTCTGAGGGGGAATGCGGTAGCCTTCCTGAGGAAGTGCTCCCCCTCAATGGGGGGGGCAAAACCGAGTCTTGGGGTGGTAAGTTGTGCCTCTGTGTACGCTGCCGACTAGGTGGCGTACACTTATTTTCTCACCTCCCTCTATTTTTTCATATTAGACCGCCGCTGTCTTTTTGATGGCGCTCTGCGCCAACTATCTCTTGACGCTGAGCGTCTTGAGATGCGTTCCCACGCAGAGCGTGGGAACGATACATTGGCTTGGTGGTTTATCGTCAGGGGTTGGTCTGGTTGAGATAGACGCGGTTGGCCTGTCCATTATTACCCGCGACCAGGTCGATATCACCGTCGCCATCGATATCCGCCAGCGCGACAGAGATGGTGTTACTGTTGCCCAGCGCCTGCCCGCTGTCGCTAAAGGTGCCGCTGCCGTTGTTGAGATAGACGCGGTTGGCCTGTCCAGACTCATTACCCGCGACCAGGTCGATATCACCGTCGCCATCGATATCCGCCAGCGCGACAGAGCGGGTGAGATTGCCGCCCAGCGCCTGCCCGCTGTCGCTAAAGTTGCCGCTGCCGTTGTTGACATAGACGCGGGTGGTCGATCCATTATTACCCTCGACCAGGTCGAGATCACCGTCGCCATCGATATCCGCCAGC
>JAESQP010000008.1 GCA_016765075.1 Gammaproteobacteria bacterium | reverse complement strand
GTCTTTGTTGGCTTGCTGCAAGCGGGCTGGATTCATATCGAATGGCTCAACAATCCTATCACTGTCGTCGGTAGCGCTATGTTTGTTATTGGCGACGCCAACAGTGGCGCAGCCTGGTTCGCAGGCCTACTGGTATTAATCTTATTCGCCATTGTCGTGATTCGCTCACGTAAATTCATTGTCGACGACAGCCTAAGCTGCGGCTTGCTGCTTGCAAGCCTCATCGGTCTTTTATGTGCCGATCAGGTTTGGGCTTCACTGCTACTAACACTGTTACTCTACCTAGGGACGCAGCAACTAATTCACGCGCAAAAGTTTGGTTTGCGTGGGTTTATGGCGCAGCGCGGCCTTGCCCTTAGCTTGCTGTTTATTGTCGCCTTTGTCTTTATGCAAGGTGATAAAGCGCATCACGCCGCCTTGGCGCGTGCTGATTTTGGCGACAATGACCGCCTGATAGCAACGCTCGTGGCATCCATTGACAGTGACGAAGAAAAACTGCAAGTCAGCAGTCAGTGGCCAGGACGCACCATGTTAGCCATTAGGCAAGCCACATTGCCGCTACCGCCAAGTAGTGATGACGATGAACATTTTCTCAAAATAACTGAGGGGCTCACTCACATTATCTTTGACCATGCCAATCCAAAAAATAGGGATTTAGCAGAACAGATTGCGCGGCTTGGCGGTAACATGCCGACCTTAGCGCGCGAGCCTGGCGGAGTGATTGTCGAAGTAAAACCACTAGCAGCGCCTTAACAGTTTATTGAAAGTTAGCGCTGGCAACGACCACAATACACCGTTGCCCGCTGACTCAGGCGCACCAGCTTAAGCGTTGCACCGCAAGACTGGCAGGGTTGGCCATCACGGCCATAAACTTTATGTTCAAAGGCAAAATAGCCTGGCTTGCCATCGCTGTTGACAAAATCACGCAAAGTGGAGCCACCGCTGGCTATTGCCGCTTGTAATACCTGTTTTATTTCGGTTACTAATATTTGACAGCGTTTCAGTGAAATACGCCCTGCCGCACGTAACGGATGAATACCCGCCATAAACAAAGCTTCATTGGCATAGATATTACCCACACCAGCAACCACCGCGCTATCCATAATCAAATTCTTTACTGCTGTGCGACGGCCCTGTGCACGCTTAAGTAAGTAATTACCATTAAAGTCATCTGACAAGGGTTCAGGGCCAATATTAGCCAGCAACTTATGTTCGGGCTCACCTTGCGGCAACCACAGCACGCTGCCAAAACGTCGTGGGTCATGAAAGCGTAAGCACCCGTGGTTGTTAAACATAATATCAACATGATCATGCTTACCAGGCGCCAAGGCTGTGGCA
The DNA here is from genome assembly GCA_016765075.1 of Gammaproteobacteria bacterium. NCBI lineage: Bacteria > Pseudomonadati > Pseudomonadota > Gammaproteobacteria > Gammaproteobacteria bacterium. Next base: position 3,298 of record JAESQP010000008.1, on the reverse strand, counting down.
AGATAACGTAAGCTGCCCGACATACCCAAATGCACCATCATTGCGCCAGCATCACTCGTGAACAGCAAATACTTGCCACGACGCTCAACAGCATTAACTGTTTGGCCAACAAATTCTTTGCTTAGATTTTTAGGGACGCCATAGCGAAGGTTGGGGTTGCGTACAATTATTTTGGTAACGCATTGACCCTGGATATGTGGCGCAATACCACGGCGGGTAGTTTCTACTTCAGGTAATTCAGGCATTCTAGAAATCAATAAAAATAAGAATCTTAACTGGTTAGGCGGCTATCCTCTAAGATTCTCAAAACAAGATGTGATATAAATCAACCTTCCGCTGACCGCCAAGAGTAGCGGAAGGTTTTATCCATTATTGTTTGATGGCTACGAATTTTTTGCCATCAGAAAACTACGTTTAATGCCAAGCAATCATGGTCAACAACAGTGGAATTGACAAAATTACATTGATTGAGGATGCCAATGCTGCACGCTTTTTAGCGGTTGCAATTTCATCTGCTGAAGCTTCTTTCATACCAAGGATTTTTTTCTGGCTTGGCCAAATAATAAACCAAACATTAAACACCATAATAACGCCCATCCAAGCACCAATACCAATGACTGTATCAGTCAAAGTAAATGCATCAACAATGCCACTGAAACCACGACCTTCCAATGCCAACAAAACTAAGCCAATAACCAACGTGCTGGCCGCTGACATGCGAAACCATAATAGCGCACGCGGGGCGATGTATTTGCCAATTGCTGCTGGGCCTGGACCGTCAGTATCAGCTAGAGCCTCACCCATTGCTGGCACTTGAACAAAATTAAAGTAATACAACAAACCAATCCAAACAACGCCAGATAACACATGCAAGAAAGCTGTTACGCCATAGCCTGTCATGTTTACGCCGCCATCGACACTGAAAAATATCGCCAGCGCAATAATAAAGCCAATGAATATTTTTCCTTTTACTGAGTTAATAAAATTCATTTTTCTCTCCTCGATTTAGAGTCAGCCATTATAGTAGGCTGCAATATTAAAGTTATTGAAATTATTTTTATATTAATTAAGCTCATGTTATTTCCTGAGTTTTTATCGTCTTTTATGCTGTGATTGCTTTATTGTGTCCTGCCTATGCAGACGCAAATTTATGCTATTTTATACTATATACAAAGGTTGGTAGTACAAAAATTGCCTCTTTTACGCTCATTCAAGCTAGCAATCTCACAGAACGAGCAAACGCTAGCGCATCCACCCTATAAAACTGTTTGGTAAAAACTACAAGAAACCGCCATATTAGTATTTGCCACCGATGCCTTTAAGGCTTCGGCGCCACCAGATCAATAGCCCCGCTAATAGCAACAGTGTTGGAATAACAATAAGAAATCCTATCGCAATCAGTTGCGACTCGAACAAGGAGAGCTTCAGCTCTCGATCACCGCGCTCAATTAATGGAATGGCAATTAAATCATCATTAACACTTAACCAATTCACTAAGCGCATAGCAAGACCAAGATTACCTGCGTTACCTATATATTGGTTAGCGATAAAATCACCATCACCCATCACAACAATACGTTGCGCCTTTTTATGGTCGGAACTCAAGGTGAATTGACGCTGTAAAGCGACGGCTATAGAGACCGGGCCCACCAAATCATTATCATCCAATCTAACATTACCGGTGATATCACCGCGTTCAAGCCAGCTTTGATCGCCGCTGCTTAACACAACATCTCTTTGCCAATCCTTAGCATCTGTCTGCAGCATCACTGCGGTCACTTGTGGAAATAAGGTCGTTGCATCAAATTGTTGCCATAAGGCATGGTCTGGATAACGTGCAATAATGGCGAAAGTAGGATTATCGATTCCCACTAAACGCGCCAAGGGGTCAACGACAGTCGCACCATCTATGCTCACTGTAAGATGCTCTGCCAACCGGGTAAGACCATAATCACTGCCCGGTTCCGTTAGCCATAGCAAATTGCCGCCCGCCTCGACATGGTTGATAACGTGATCGACCTCACCTGGCAACCAAGCTAGTTGCGACCCGGCAATAATTAACATTGCCGCGTTATTGGGTGCTCCACCACTTTGCGAGAGATTGACATTGGCAATATTAAAGCCTTGCTGTTTCAGCTCATTGACCCAATGGCTCAGGTCGTGATTGGCCTTACCGTCAGATTTACGTTCGCCATGACCGACAGCAAAAGCGAGCCAGCGATCGCCTTGGCGCAATAGTCGTTGCAAAGCATTGCTGAATGCCGTCTCACGTAAACTTTTTACATGCTCGCTGGCACTGCCCAGTGTCAGCACCATTTCACCATTCACTGTGATATTAAGATCGCGCACTTGCTGTGGCTCTGCATCTGGATCAATAAAGAACAACTCAATATCCGGCTTAAAGCGACGGTAACGCGCAATCAAGTGAATAATGGCTTTGCGAACAGCGATATTATCTTCATCGACATAGGCAGTCACCTGCAGCGGATTTTTGATTTCTGCAAGCACGCCAATACTGTTTGCGGAAAGGCTGTTGCCTTGTGTTTGCGTCCAGTCAAACTGTTGGTCCCATTTCAACACCAACCAATAAAGCACACAGGCAAGCAAAATGATGGCGATAAAAACCAATGTAGTAGTGGCGCGGCGCAATATGGATTGCTTAACCATACACTCGCTCACGATGAAGTTGTCGTACAGTGAGCAAGAGAAATACAGCTGCCACGAGTAGAAAATACGCTACGCTTTCCAATGCTAGGAAACCACGGAGTAAGGTTTGATAATGGTGGCTCATAGAAAGATGGCTGAGTACGCTATCACTACCATTTAGTTTGACGCCGCTATCGACTATCCATAACAACAACACCAAAGCAAACGTTGCCATTGCCGCGATCGCCGATTGCGAGGTCAGCGACGACATGTAAAGGCCGATAGCAACCAGCGCCATTGTGAACAAGCCTATTGCCAGCAATGCCGTGGCGATATGCCCCAGATCCAGTGCTGTACCGAGATTTAGCGATATAGCCATCAAGGCGATAATTAACCAGCTAACACTGAAAAAAACTATCACAGCAAAATATTTACCCAGCACAATCGCTGACATTGATACTGGTGAGCTCAATAATAACACCCGTGTACGTAAACGTTTTTCGTCACTTAACAGGCGCATGGTGATGAGCGGTATCACCACCATCAACAGTATCGGCACATTACCCAACATGCGGATAACAACCAGTAAGGTTGCGCCCGGCGCTTGCGCATTGAGCGCCAACTCATCCTGTCCGGCAATAAAACTGTCGAT
>JAESQP010000007.1 GCA_016765075.1 Gammaproteobacteria bacterium | reverse complement strand
TCAATGCCCACGGACTGCGTTGCGTCTCTTGACAAGGGAACAACCCTTGTCAAGAGGACTCGCCTTGCCGTGGGCATTGATAAGCTAACTGAACTCGCACACTCACATGGATAGAGCACTCGACATACAAGGCCAGACTGATTTTGGTAAACTGCTTTGATGCCGCTACCTACTGTAGACAGCTGGCTGTAGCTTGATGTAAACAAGTGAAGGATAAAACGGAGTAATGGGTATGAATTCCAGAGCACGTAATATGCTCGTCTTAACAATTGGCATTGTCTTGGGTGTTTCGTTGGCACTGGGGCAGGGTGTTTTCGCTAAGCGTGAGGCGGCTCAGCTACCTCTTGACGAGCTACGTGCATTTACCGAAGTTTTCGGCAAGATTAAAGAAGAATATGTCGAGGAAATCTCAGACGAGAAATTATTAGAAGATGCGGTTAAAGGCATGCTCAGCGGCCTTGATCCACATTCAGCCTATCTTGATACTGAAGCATTCACTGAGCTGCGTGTCGGCACCTCAGGTGAATTTGGTGGCCTTGGCATCGAAGTGAGCATGGAAGACGGCTTTGTTAAAGTGGTCACCCCGATTGACGATACCCCCGCTGCACGTGCAGGCGTACAAGCCGGTGATTTGATTATTCGTCTGGATGAGACGCCGGTTAAAGGCATGTCTTTGAACGATGCCGTTAAGATAATGCGCGGCAAGCCAGGGACCGATCTAAAGCTGACCATTATCCGCGAAGGTCAGGCTGGGCCACTTGAAATTATTGTCACGCGCGCGATTATCACCGTGCAAAGTGTCAAGAGCCGCATGCTTGCCCCAGGCTTTGGTTATGTGCGTATCAGCCAATTTCAGTCGCATACTGGCGAAGACCTGATTAAAGCCATCAGCAAACTTAAAAAAGAACACGGCGCAAAGCTCAATGGCCTGGTGCTGGATATGCGCAATAACCCGGGTGGTGTATTAAATGCGGCCGTGTCAGTCTCTGATGCCTTTATTAAAAAGGGCTTAATTGTCTATACAGCAGGCAGGCGTAAAGAGGCAGAGCTACGTTTTAATGCAACGCCAACCGATTTGCTCAGCGGTGGGTCATTAATTGTATTGGTTAATGGCGGTTCAGCGTCTGCGGCTGAAATTGTTGCCGGTGCTTTACAAGACCATAAGCGCGCTATCATCATGGGTAGCCAGACTTTTGGTAAAGGCTCGGTGCAGACCATTTTGCCAATGAATAACGGTGCAGCGCTTAAAATTACTACTGCACGTTATTTCACGCCGTCCGGTCGTTCGATTCAGGCCGAAGGGATTACGCCAGATATCATTTTGGACAATGTGAAAGTAGCGGCGATTGAGCCTGATGTTGAACGCATAAAAGAAGCCAATCTCTCGGGTCATTTAGAAAACCCGAATGGCAACGGCGAAAAGGATAAACCAGCAAGCGAAAATAGTGATGGTGAAGAAAAAGACAGCAAGCCAGGGGAGTAGCTAGTCAAAGATGATTACCAGCTTTACGAGGCACTTAACCTGCTTAAGGGACTGCATATTCTGCAATCGCGCAGCTAGACGGTTGAACGGCCTGCGGTCAGCATTATGCATGCCGTTACGGTGGGCTGTAGTATTGCTATTACTGCCAATGCCAGCCTGGGCTGCCGATTCGGCAATATCCATAGCTGATGCGCGTCTTGATATACCAAGAGTTCAAGTTGCCATTATCATTGACGATCTCGGTCTGCGTTTAGAGCAAGACTTACGTGTTTTGGCGTTGCCAGGCGCCATCACTAACTCCGTATTGCCTCACGCAACACACAGCCACCGCATTGCTGCCCTTGCTGACCGTCTTGATAAAGAAGTGATGATTCATTTGCCGATGGAAGCGCTTAATTACGGCCAGCTTGATGTTGGCGGTCTAACGGCTGATATGCCCCACGACACGTTTAAGCGCGTGGTTGAATCAGCTATCGCTGCGTTGCCTGAAGCCGTGGGTATCAATAACCATATGGGCAGTTTGTTGACAGCGGATGCCGAGCGCATGGCTTGGTTGATGGAAATTATTGATCGGCAGACAGATCTCTACTTTGTTGATAGTCGAACATCCGTCAACAGCATCGCCTTTCATCATGCACGTGATAGCGGCATCCCGAGTTTGGCGCGTGATATCTTTCTCGACAATGATCTTGACGAGAGCAAGATCGAACAACAGTTTGATGCCATGATTGAGCTGGCAAAACGTCGTGGCAAAGCGGTAGCGATTGGTCACCCTAATCGCCAAACTATCGCTGTGCTTGAGCGCCGTCTCCCTACGTTAGCCAAGCTCGGTGTTGAACTGGTGTCAGTGTCTGAGTTGTTACGGCCAAAGGCACAAAAGCTGCCTTTATCACCGCAAGTCAAGCCTGAGCCAGTGCGCATCGCCAAGCGGGATGCCTATGAAGAATTTATTATGCAATCCAGTATGCTGAGGTTGAGACAGCCCATACGCTTCTTCCGTCGGGACGAACTCCAGTAACGATTACCAGCTATGGTTGCTAGTGTCTATATATGGCTAGGTACCACATGACGAAGTCGAGGCGGCACCCAAAGAGTACTTCCTCGTATGTGTAGAACATCCTAGCGTGCTCTGCTCAGGGGGCACCCCAAATGCTAGTCACAGCCAGCTGCCCCTGCTTTTTTTGCATAAACCTTGCATGCTTTTAAATTACCACAGTGAGGCTCATGCCCCTATTGTCACGACACTTTGCTATTTATTAGTGGCGATCTGTCTTCAGGAGGTGAAATTAGGCAATCACTCATGTTAAAATGCAACACGCGAGGTAGTATCATGACCACACACATCAGTCAAAAAATACAGCGATTCTTTGTCATGTTAATGCTGGGGTCATTTTCTCTATCATCTCATGCGGCTGATTTTTATGGCGCAACACCTATCGCAGTAGCTGATCTCGGCACAGAATTTACCACCGTATTTAGCCGCACCATTAATGGTCGTCTTGGCATCAATGCCCTTGGTGTTGACTTAGTGCAGCTCGATGAACAAGACGCTACCTATAATCTCGATTTCGGTCTCAACTCTTGGTCTGCACTGCTCGATTGGCACCCGTTTAAAAGTGGTTTTCGTTTTAGTGGTGGCCTGTTGCATAACGAGCCTGGCGACCGTGAGCAAGTCGATCCTTACACTGGCTTGGCTAATGCGAATGCGCTAAGTGGCAATGAATTGGGTAGCCTCAATAGTGTCGTCGAATTCGAGGGGACTAGCCCCTATCTGGGCATTGGTTGGGGTAATGCACTAACTAAAAATGGCCGCCTTGGCTTGCTGGTCGATTTGGGTGTGGTGTTTCAAGATGATGCCGACGCTAATCTCTCATCGGGTTTAGGGCAAGATGCCTCATTCCGTAATACACTCGATGATTACGGTTACCTGCCTGTCTTTTCCCTTGGGTTGTCTTATCAGTTTGACTGATTGCCGTCTGGTTAATATCGATAGCTGACAAAACTTCGCGTATGATTCCCTCATAAAAATTGGGGAAAGAACAGTATGACGCAGTTATCAACACCACTAAAAGCCATTTTGGTCGGCGCCGCTTTTGTTGTCATTGTCGCTGGCATGCGTGCGGCAGAAGCCATATTAGTTCCTTTCCTGCTTTCCGTTTTTATTGCCGTGATTACCACCCCGTTTTTATTTTGGCTACAGCGCTTACGTGTTCCTAGCATGGCCGCCGTGTTATTAATTATTGGCGTTATTGTTGCCTTGGTCGTTGGGCTTGGCATCTTGATCAGCAGCTCGCTAGATGACTTTTTAAGTAACTTGCCCCTATACGAACTACGCTTGCGTGATGAGCTGGTCTTGGTGCTTAATTGGTTACAGAACTTTGGTATTGAAATTTCACGCGATGTGATACTTGGGTATTTTGACCCAGGTAAAGCGATGCAGTTAGCCGGCACCACCTTAAAGGGCGTGGGTAACGTGCTAAGCAATTTGTTTTTAATCTTGCTGACGGTTGTATTCATATTATTTGAAGCCTCTGGTTTTCGCGCAAAGCTGCAAACAATTCTGGAAGACCCCGATCGTTCCTTGCCACATTTCTCACGGTTTAGCGACACGCTTAAACAATATATGGTTATTAAAACATTGGTCAGTATCGTCACTGGTATTGTTATCGCAATTTGGCTGGCAATACTGGGTGTTGACTATCCCCTGTTATGGGGTGTGCTAGCTTTCGCTTTAAACTATGTGCCCAATATCGGTTCTATCATCGCAGCAGTGCCGGCTGTATTACTTGCTTTGATTCAAATTGATGGCCAAACCGCTCTGCTTGTTGCAGCAGGTTACGTGGTCGTTAACCTCGTTATGGGTAACGCTATCGAGCCTCGGTTTATGGGGCGCCATCTTGGTCTTTCCACCTTGGTGGTCTTTCTGTCTTTAGTATTTTGGGGCTGGGTGCTTGGTCCTGTTGGCATGTTGCTTTCAGTGCCGTTGACCATGACTGTTAAAATAGCACTGGAAAGTCAGCAAGACACGAAGTGGATGGCCGTCATGTTAGGGCCGCAAAAGGAGTTATCGGATAGCTAATCAATGTTATTCATTGCGCTACACACTTCACGCCCACTTTTAACGTGATAGCGTTCACGTTTTCCATTTTATCTATTAAGGTATTTTCTCACCATAGCCGTTAACCTCCAGTGAGACAAGGTGACATTACTTTGTCTTATCACGAATACTTGGGGAGAGACGTTGTTATGCCAGACCGTCCTGGACTGATAGCTTTACTGCTAGTTACGCCACTGCTATTTATTGGTTTAGCTAATGCTGAACTGTTTAAATGGAAGGATGATGATGGTCGTATTTTTTATTCCGATCAACCGTCACCGGATAAAAAAGCTGAGGTGGTGGAATATAAAGCACGTCAGGCATCTGTTAGCACCAGTAGTGATCAAGACGCTAATAACAAATCCGCCAATAGAAAAACAGTAGTGATGTATAGCGCCACCTGGTGTGGTGTCTGTAAAAAAGCCAAAGCCTATTTTGCAGCCGAGGGCATCTCCTATAAAGATTATGATATTGAGAATTCACGTAAAGGCCGTGCTGATTATAAACGTTTAAAAGGTACGGGAATTCCGATTATCATGGTGGACAAAGAAAGGTTGAATGGCTTTAGTCGGGGTAGGTTTGAGAAGGTATATGAGGGGTGATTTGGTGGCGCGTTGATCGCGCTTTGATTTGATAAAGGCTTTGAAAATATAGGGACAGGTCTTTGATTTATGGCAACTGATAATTTCACTTGTCATTGAGTCACTACCACTAAGGTACCATAACAAAGCAATAATCATAAATTAAAGACCTGAACATCCCGCTTATATTTTCAACTAAAATATCACAGTTATCTTATTTCATAGTCTCTATTTTCAGTTAACATTTTAAAAATCACTCTCGTTAAATATCGACCTAAGGAGCGTATTGCTTGA
>JAESQP010000006.1 GCA_016765075.1 Gammaproteobacteria bacterium | reverse complement strand
GTTTTCATTGACAGTGAATCTTTGCCAACCGGTATTGCAATACCTAAAGCTGGACAGAGCTCCATGCCAATGGTTTTTACCGTATCAAATAAAGCCGCGTCTTCTTTATTGTCACCACAGGCGGCCATCCAATTGGCCGACATTTTAATATCGCTGAGTTGCTTAATGGGTGCTGAAATAATATTAGTAATGGACTCGGCCAATGCCATACGGCCCGAGGCAGGGCCATCAATTACGGCGATAGGCGAACGCTCGCCCAGTGCCATGGCTTCGCCTTTGTTATCGTTAAAGCTGGCGGCACTAACCGCGCAATCGGCGACAGGCACTTGCCAAGGACCAACCATTTGATCACGCGAGACCAAGCCGCCGACACTGCGATCAGCAATGGTAATTAAAAAAGTTTTATCGGCAACAGAGGGCAAGCGCAGCACTCTCGCCACCATTTCATCAATACTCACGTCAGGCGTAATAAACGATTTTGGCTTTTCTTGACTACGTATACATTGTCGTTGCATTCGTGGCGTGTTACCGAACAACAAATTATTGGGGATATCGATAACAAATTTATCTGATTCACTGTCGTAGAGTTTTAGTGTCTGGTCGTCAGTAACACTACCAATGATGGCATAGGGACAACGCTCGCGTTGACAAAGAGCCTCGAATATCGCAAGGTCATCATCGGTAATGGCTAACACATAACGTTCTTGCGATTCGTTACTCCATAGCTGCATTGGCGATAAACTTTCATCAGCGCGCGAAATTTTATCGAGCTGAAGGTTTGCACCGCGATCACAGTCGTTAACAATCTCTGGCACGGCATTGGAAATACCGCCTGCGCCAACGTCGTGAATAGAGGCGATAGGGTTAGCATCGCCACGCGCCCAACAGGCGTCAATCACTTCCTGACAACGGCGTTGCATTTCGGGGTTACCACGCTGCACTGAGGCAAAATCCAGCGCTTCGCTGCTGGCACCACTGTCCATTGACGATGCCGCGCCACCACCAAGACCAATCAACATGGCTGGCCCACCCAGCACAACAATATGAACATTTTCGCCTAACTGTTTTTTCTCTACGTGGTCGGCACGAATACTACCGTGACCACCGGCCAGCATAATCGGTTTATGATAACCACGTAGTTCATCACCTGATTCAAACGATACTGTTTGTTCGTAAGTTCTGAAATAACCACATAGATTCGGCCGACCAAATTCATTACCAAATGCAGCAGCACCAATGGGCGCTTCGAGCATAATATCGAACGCGCTGGCTATGCGTTCGGGACGGCCATAATTCACTTCCCACGGTCTTTTTGCATCGGGGATATTCAGGTTCGACACGGTAAAGCCAACTAAACCTGCCTTTGAACGTGAACCGCGACCGGTTGCACCTTCATCACGAATTTCACCACCGGTGCCGGTGGCTGCTCCGGGGAACGGCGAGATGGCGGTGGGATGATTATGGGTTTCGACCTTCATCAAGAGGTGCGAGGCTTCATCATGGTAGTGGTATTCACCATTATCAACGAAAAATCGCTGGGTATTGTGTCCTGTAACAACAGCGGAATTATCTTTATAAGCTGATAACAAGCCTGCTGGACTACATTTAGCAGTATTGCGGATCATGTCAAACAAAGAATCGGCTTGCGCTTCACCATCGACAATCCAGCTAGCATTAAATATTTTGTGGCGGCAATGTTCAGAATTTGCCTGCGAAAACATCATTAGCTCGGCGTCGGTCGGGTTACGGCCTAAATCAGTGAACGCGGCCACGAGGTATTCCATCTCCTGCTCGCTGAGCGCTAGACCTAACTCACTATTAGCGTTTTGTAGGGCGCTTAAACCATAGGCAAGCACATCGATATGAGCCAATGGCGCAGGCTGCCCTGAGGTAAATACCGTAGATGATTCTTCAGCGCTGACAAAAATCGATTCCGTCATACGATCATGCAATAAGAGATAGAGTGTTTCTAACTCCTGTGAGCTCAGATCTTTAGATGAGCTAATCACATACAATCGACCGTGCTCAACACGGTTGACTGCTGCTAAACCACTGTTATGCAATATATCAGTGGCCTTGGTCGACCAAGGCGAAATCGTTCCCGGTCGCGGCACCACATAGCTAAGGCTCTGGCCAGGCTTAACCGTAATATTGTTCTCATCAACTTGAAGTATTTTGCGCACCAAAAACATCTGTTCTGATGACAAATCATGTGCTGTCTGTAATAGATAAAATGCGTAGACATCGACAGCGCTTATTGATGATTGCAGCGTTTGCAATGCAGTCAATAACTGTGCGCGACGAAACTCAGAAAATGCAGAGAATCCTTGTAAAAAAATAGAGGTCATCAGAAATTACCGGCTGTCAGAGCACGACACCAATACGTCGCGCCACTTCTTCATAGCCCTCAATTACGTTGCCAAGACCTTGACGAAAACGATCTTTATCGAGCTTCTTGCGTGTTTTAGCATCCCACAAGCGGCAGCCGTCCGGTGAGAATTCATCACCCAAAACCAACCGCCCTTGATAACGGCCAAACTCTAGCTTGTAGTCGACCAACAATAAGCCAGCATCACCAAACAGCTTCAATAAAATTTCATTACAACGCAATGTCACCGCTTTCATCGCTGTAATCTCATCGGTATTAGCCCAAGCAAAAGAAATGATATGCGAATCATTAATCATTGGATCATGCAAGGCGTCGTTTTTGAGAAAAAACTCAAAAACAGGCGGTGATAGCGCCATGCCTTCTTCCGTACCAAGACGGCGGCATAAGCTACCCGCAGCGTAGTTACGCACCACGCACTCTACTGGTATCATCTCCATCGGTCGCACCAAGGAATCGTGATCTGACTCCAAGCTAACAAAATGGGTTTCAACACCTGCCGCTTGCAATGCCTTCATAATATACGCATTGAATTTGTTGTTCACTGCACCTTTACGTTCAAGTTGCTCGACTTTTTCGCCATCAAAGGCTGACGTATCATTACGAAATCGCATCAGTAATATATCAGGGTCATCAGTGCGGTAAAGTGTTTTCGCTTTACCTGAGTACAGCTCATCTAAAACAACAATGGACATATCAGCGACCGGGACTCCGTTAATATAGGGGCAACACGCAGGAAGTGCGTGACTTAACTAATGAGTTAGCTATTCGTTCGTTTCTTCGGGAACAATCAGTGCGGCATCACGATTTGGCTCTTGCAAATCTTTAGGCACTTGCAGTGGAACATTGGAGGTGCTTTTTCCATACTCTGCACCATCACTTTTTAGCAAACCACATGATGTGATAGTTGCCGCAAAAAACCCAATAGTAACAATACGAAAAAAATAACGATTGATAGGAACTATCATAGCTTAATACCTGCCTGCTTAAGTGCGGCTTCAATCACTGCGTGAAATTTTTTATCTAATGGTGTCATCGGCAAACGAATCCCCATCGCAATCTTGCCCATTCGATGTAATGCCCATTTGACTGGAATGGGGCTTGACTCAACAAACAACTCTTTGTGTAATGCGCGCAGACTTTGGTCAATTCTTTCTGCCTCGGCTATATCCCCTGCCAATGCTGCCTTACACATCGTTGCCATGGCCTCTGGTGCAACATTATTCGTGACTGAAATGACGCCGTTACCCCCTCGCAACATAAAGGCAGTACCGGTCTCATCATCACCGCTGTAAATCCCGAAATCGTCACCTGTCAGTAGCCGAATCTGATCAAGGCGCGATAAATCACCTGTTGCTTCTTTTACGCCGACAATATTGTCAATTTTAGCTAAACGTGCAATCGTCTCAGGCAACATGTCACACGCTGTACGACCCGGAACGTTATATAAAATCTGTGGAATCTCAACACTTTCAGCAATCAGCTTATGATGTTGGTACAAACCCTCTTGCGTAGGTTTATTATAGTAGGGAGTCACCAATAAGCAGGCATCGGCACCCACCTGTTGGGCGCAACGACTAAGAGCAATCGCCTCACGGGTCGAATTTGCCCCAGTCCCCGCAATCACTGGAATACGCCCATCAACGTACTGAACGACATGACGAATGACGTCGCAATGCTCTTTCTCATCCAAGGTGGCAGATTCACCGGTCGTGCCTACAGCAACAATGGCATCGGTTCCCGCTTGCACGTGCCATTCGACCAGCTCTTGCAAACTGGGATAATCGACTGCGCCGTCACCCGCCATTGGCGTGACCAACGCGACCATACTACCTTGAAACATTACAGGACTCGTGCAGGGAGAAAGAGCGCCAAATGATACCGACGAAAGTCTATTTACTCAAGCATTTGCTGGTACTATAGCGTTTTTTTACCACAGCGATATGTAACTCCAGATTACTTAGGCAAGACTATGCAAAACTACCTCATTATCTCAGCCATTGGTCACGACAAGCCTGGCATTGTACAAAAAATATCCAAGATCGTGCTCGATAACGGCTGCAGCATCGAAGACAGCCGTATGATGGTGCTTGGCGGCGAATTCAGCGTCATCATGATGACCGCCGGCAACTGGAACCACATTGCCAAACTGGAGAATGCGATCAAAACTGCCGCTGCTGAACTTGATCTGGCGGTCACCCTGACACGCACCGAGCCGCGCGAGACGAAACCAACGTTAATGCCGTATGCAGTCGAAGTGGTCGCTATCGACCACCCTGGCATCGTCCACCATGTCACTGATTTCTTCTCACGGCGTCAGATCAACATCGAAGATCTCAGCACAGATAGCTACCATGCAGCCCATACTGGCACCGCCATGTTCTCCATGAACATTGCTATCGATGTACCATCACAACTCAGCCTTAGCGAACTACGTATGCAATTTCTCAGCTTCTGCGACGAATACAATCTCGATGCTGTCATTGAACCGATTAAGAAATAGATTCTGACCTTATTTAAAGGAGCACCCCCATGAGCGCACCCATCGTCGGCAAAGCCGCGCCTAAATTTACCGCTGTAGCCACCGGCGAACAAATCATCAAACTAAATGATCTAAAAGGTCAAAACGTCGTACTCTATTTTTACCCCAAAGACAGCACCCCTGGCTGCACGACCGAGGGGCAAGACTTTCGCGATAACATCAAGCAATTTGGAAAGTTGAACACAGTAATTTTTGGTATCTCACGTGACAGCATAAAATCGCATGAGAATTTTAAGGCTAAGCAGTGCTTTCCTTTTGACCTATTATCTGACCCTGACGAAGCACTCTGCAATCAATTCGACGTCATTAAAGAAAAGAGTCTCTATGGCAAAAAATATATGGGCATCGAACGTAGCACTTTCTTAATCGATGAAAAAGGCGTGCTTCGACAAGAATGGCGTAAAGTCAAAGTCAAAGGCCATGTCGATGAGGTACTGGAGGAGGTTAAAGTGCTTTGAGCTTGCCAGCAGACTCTTTTATTTTTTGCCGGCAAACATGGCGTTAGACAAATAAGAAAACTAAGAAAATGGCAAAAAATACGATCAAATATTGGAACCCACTGTGCGCTGAAAATAAAGGTAAGTGGCAATCAATAGATGGGCTTGAAGGGGTCGCTGAAGAATTGACTCTGAGCATTGATCACGAAACAGGAGAATACACACGTTTAACTCGGTTTTATGCTGGCGCAGATACAATTAAATTTGGCGCTAAAAGTCACGAATATCCTGAAGAAATATTTATCGTAAGTGGTCGTCTTTACGATCAGGCATTTGATATGTGGTTGGAAACTGGGCATTACGCAAGCAGGCCACCTGGTGAATTGCATGGCCCTTTTAAAACTGAAGGAGGATGTGTCGTACTTGAGATCTCTTTTCCAAATAAAGTGGGTGAGTAACAAGTGAGTTCAGCAGATTACCAAAATCTGGGGCTCCCAGCCCCTACCGCAGCCGATTTAATGAGTCGCGCCAAAGCTCCTAGCAATAGCTTTACCATTTTTAATGGCAGGAATGTCCACTAACTATACTGAAATTATATCGATTCACGGTAGTATAAAATCGCGAAAGGTCGCGTTGTCTTTACCCGTAGTGAAACGGCCACAAATACTAATTTCAGACTGAGCTCTCAATCGGGCGGCACTACGTGTACCCCTCAAGGGGGCATTGAAGTGAACCCCTGGGGTATAATACTTTTTTAGCTGCCGTTATTGAGAAACACCTGTTTATCCCATGCCCAATCAAAACATCCATGCCATACAACAAGATATTATTGACGAATTTGCTTTATTCGAAGACTGGATCGAGCGCTATCAATACATTATCGATCTTGGCCGCGACCTACCTCAGCTCGACGCTGATGAGATGGTCGAAGCAAACCTGGTCAAAGGTTGCCAGTCACAAGTCTGGCTAATGGCTAACGAAGAAAACGGCAAGATAATTTATCGTGTCAATAGTGATGCCGCCATTGTCAAAGGTCTCGCTGCACTATTGGTTCGTGTCTATTCGAACCAGACTGCGGACATAATTGTTAACACTGAGCCTGAATTCATTAGCAAAATTAACATGCATGAGCATTTATCACCCACCCGATCAAACGGCTTGGTTGCTATGCTTAAACAAATTAAATTGTTTGCCGCCGCTATAAAACAACGACATAAACTTGAGCCCTAGTCGTAACCATAATAATAGGTCGCCAATATCGGTACACACTTGCTCATTAATGCGGATTTAATCTTGGCGGATAAAAACGACCGGCGCCCCAAGGGGCGGCCTGTTAACACGCTCTAGTCGTCTCTCACGATGCGCTGTTTGACAGCCAGGTAAAACAAGGTATCGGCTTCAGCGTTATTAGGTTCAAAACTGACACCCAGGCGAAAAGACCTGCCCTCTTGCGACTCGGTTTGATCGTTTTCTTTTGAACACCAGGTGATTTTGCCATAACGCGTAATATCACAATCACCGGTATTAAACTCTAACTGTACCGGAGTGCCAATACGTACCGGCGAATACGCTTTAAGACCAATACCACTTTTAGACACATCTGCTGCGTGGACGGTCTCTTGACCATCGTCACCAACGTGGAGTCGTAATAGAATATGACTATTATTTTGGCCGTTAGCAATGCGTTGCGCACGGCGGCGTTCGCCTGACGTTACTTTGGGTATCACTTTAATTTTCTCTACTTTGTTTGCCATTCTTTCCATATACAGCGGCCGCTTTGCTTTTCTATAAAGTCTAATCGCTGGGAATGAGCGATTTCTTCTTCTTCGGTAGTGGAAATAATGACCAGAGGCGGACGATTAGCATCGATTCGACGGATTGGCTCATTACTGAGGGCGCTGAATTCCTGCCTTCCACCAAGCAACATACTGACTTGACCACCGGTCATGGCCAAATAAACATCGGCAAGGATTTCAGCGTCGAGCAGGGCGCCATGGAGTTGGCGTGAGGAATTATCGATTTCGTAACGACCACATAGCGCATCGAGACTATTACGTTGGCCAGGATGTAGTTTACGCGCCATAACCAAGGTGTCAGTCACGCTGCACTGACCGTCAATTTTCTTCATGCCTACTTTGTTAAATTCGTGATCGACAAAGC
>JAESQP010000005.1 GCA_016765075.1 Gammaproteobacteria bacterium | reverse complement strand
TTCTCGGTTATTACTCGCAATTCTTGTTTACGCGGTGTATAGCAATATGCTGACCGTAGCACAGTCGTGGTTGGGGCGTGATCTAATGCCTGCTGTGTTAGGTCTTTGGTGGGTACACCTTATTGTGCTGGGGCTTATTATCTTTTTGTTTGCGCGCATGAGTGGCATACGCCTGTGGCATCGGAAGCGCATAGTAATATGATGTTAATTGATCGTTATATTGCACGTAGCATTGCCTGGAGTAGTGTATTCGTCACCTTAATTTTGCTGACCTTGTTTATTTTTATCGATTTTATTGGTGAACTGGGTGATGTAGGCAAGAGTGATTATGGTGTGGTGCAGGCTTTGGTTTATGTTGTACTAACCCTGCCCGAATTG
This sequence comes from Gammaproteobacteria bacterium, assembly GCA_016765075.1. Lineage (NCBI taxonomy): Bacteria > Pseudomonadati > Pseudomonadota > Gammaproteobacteria > Gammaproteobacteria bacterium. Next base: position 30,454 of record JAESQP010000005.1, on the reverse strand, counting down.
TTGTATCAGTTATTTCCCGTATTGGCTTTATTGGGCACCTTAGTTGGTTTGGCTTTACTTGCTAATCATGGTGAGTTGATTGCGATACGCGCAGCGGGAGTGTCGCTTTGGCGCATACTGGGTTCAGTTAGCATGATCGGTTTTGTTTTTGTTGTGCTGTCTTTTGTTGTGGGTGAGTGGTTGGCACCACAGTCAGGGGTGCTTGCCGAGCAGTATAAATCGCGTTTGCAATCGGGTGATGCTGCCTTTAAAAAAACCAGTAAGGGGTATTGGTTGCGCGATAAAAGTCATTTCATTTACGTTGCAGGACTTGGTTCGCAAGGTAAGCTCGGCAGCGTACGCATTTGGACCGTTAACGACGAGACCTTAGAGTTGACCCAGTCTTTGCGTGCTGAGACAGCGATAGTTACTGATCAAAAGGGGAGGCAGGGTTGGCAATTGAATAATGTTGATGTCGTTACACTGTCGATGTCAGGCGTAGGCGAACAGCATGCTCGCACCATGCTGTGGCATGATTTGCCAGATAAGTCTTTACTTGCAGCGGCGTCGACTAAACCTGAAGAGCTCTCTACCTTTGAGTTGTTGCGCTATGTTAATTATCTACAGGATAATGGCATAGAGGCACCATCCTATGAGCAAACGCTTTATTCGAAGATCGTGGCGCCGCTGACTGTTGCCGTAATGGTATTGCTAGCCTTCCCTTTTGTTTTTGGCTCGTTACGTAGTGCGGGTATTGGTCATTATGTTTTTATTGGCGCCTGTATTGGGATTGGTTTTCATTTGCTCAATGAATTATTACGTTATAGCGGGCTAGTTTATGGTTTGCCTCCGCTATTTAGCGCTGTGGCACCAACGATTCTTTTCTTTATCATCGCTGTGCTTTCTCTGCGCCGTATTTTTTAGGGGAGTACTGATGTGTTGGGGTTATCAAGCAGTAATCTATGGCATAGCAGCGGTTTCTTAATTAAGCACTGGTGCTGGCTTTAGGTTTCGGTTTGTTTGCCGAAAGAATAGTTTGAGCTGTAGCATTGAGATTCCGAAATAAATGTTTTCCTTTGAAGAAGTAGCTGATTTCCCCATTTTTTCGGATTTTACGCCCGCACAAGTGGAACAAATTTCATCTTGTTCTTTACAGAAAACGTACAAAAAAGGCTACGTGATAATCCATGAATCTGGCGATTGTTCTGATATTTATATCATTATGGATGGTCGAGTCGATGTCGAAATCCAGTCGTATGCACGTTCACCATTAAAGAATGGGAGTGATGGTAATAAGCACTTGGCGCTATTACGCGTTGGCGATATTGTTGGTGAGATGGCCTATATAGAACAGCGTCGTCGTGCTGCAAAGGTATCTGCATTTGATGATGTGTGTGTGCTTTGTATTGCCAAGGGTAAACTTGATATGCTGTTTGAGCGAGAGCCGAAACTTGGTTATCTGTTTATGCGCAATATTGCACGTATTATTTCTCAGCGACTAGTCCAACTTAATTTCTTATGGCGTGATGATGTTTAAACTCGCCGCCTACGCATTTTGAAAAACACGCTTTAAATCTCAGCATAACTGCATGCTTTACGGTAGTATGGGTATTGTCTGAACAATACTCATAGGTCTATAGATGTACTGGCTTTTTGGTGTGATAATTGGCGCGGTAGTGCTGCTGTTGTTGGTGCTAATTTTTGCTAACTTCAGACGCTATACATGGCTGATTATTTTGGTTGTCGCTTTATTGCTTGCGACACTTAGCATTCTGTATTTACGTGATAGTGATGATGCAAGTGCGCGCGATTATTTTAGCTTGGAAAATATTGTCTTAGGCAAGGCTGAGCTTAGCCCTTCTCATGGAAGTTATTATCGCTTTTCTGTCAGTGTCGAAAATCTAGCTATTAATCAGCAGCTTGCTGCTATGGAAGTATTAATTGAATTGCTAGATTGCATTGGATCTGGCCCAAATCGCCAGTGCGAGGTTAGTGAAAGTAATGAAAAGCGTATCAATTTACGTCTGCTTGCGACTAATGCAAAGCGTGTAGAGTCTTATATTGCCTTTTCAAACATTGCTATTGAGCGCGCCGATGATCAATGGCGATATACCCTGATTCGCGGCATTGGTCGCTAGCCCACATTTCTCGCCAGGAGGGCAAATTCTCGCTTGATCTTTACCCCTGTGTCAAGCACGGGGCAGGCTCCACGAGGGGGTGCCGAGGTGATTTTACAGCGAATTTTCTCTGTTCGAAAATACAGCCCGTATTCCACTGTCTCAGAAAGTCCACTGTAAAATAAAATCTCTGCGCGCCCTGAGGGTTGTCGTCAGACAACTCGAGGAAGTACTCCCCCTCAAGGGGGCTGAGTCTTGGGGTGTGATCATCTTGCCCTCTGGTGAGAAATGCAGGCTAGTTTCTCTTACTATTTAGTGCTTAATATCCCTGTCTTTTCTTGGTGCTGTCGGTTTTGCAGGTTATTTGGTGGGTAAGTTGTCTAAAGGTCTATTAACTGTACTTAAAGTTATCGCACTAATCGCCGTTACAGATGCTAGGAGTATTAATCCTATAGTCATTGGCGCATAAGGACAGGAGTGGATAATGTCAAGGTTGATGAAAGCAGTTGATGACCGTACTAAACTGGCCGGTACTAACCGACTAGAGGTGCTTCTCTTTAGCTTGGGTAAAGATAAGAGAACGGGCCGGGCAGAGATCTATGGAATAAACGTGTTTAAAGTGCGCGAGGTGATGCGTGTGACAGACATTACTCATGCGCCAGATGTGCCCGATTCGGTAGAAGGCATGATCAGTCTACGTGGCAGTATGATTCCTGTTATTAATTTGGTTAAATTCTGTGGTGTTGAGACAGAGGTAGCACCAGAAATTTTGATTATTACTGAATATAATCGTTTTACTCAGGCGGTTTTAGTACATTCAGTAGAAAGCATTTTGCGTCTTGATTGGACCCAGGTGAAAGCACCACCACCAATGATGTCTAACCGTATGGGCGGTTTGATTACAGCGGTAACTCAACTGGATGATGATCGTATTGTCATGATTCTTGATGTTGAAAAAGTGATGGCAGATACAGGGGACTTTGGTAATGATCCGTCTATCTATGATGCTATTGAAGCATTTCATACTGAAGCCATTGTTTTGTTCGCCGATGACTCAGTAGTTGCACGTAAACAGATTGAAACTGCCTTCAATGCAGTAGGCATTAAACATATTAGCTCTAAAAATGGTAGAGAGGCTTGGATTCGGCTTGAAGGGCTCGCTACGCGTGCTAAGCAGGAAGGGAAACCCATCCGAGATTATGTGGCAGCTGTGCTCACTGATGTGGAAATGCCAGAGATGGATGGTTATGTCTTGACTAAGAGAATCAAGAATGATCCGCGATTTGAAGATGTGCCGGTAATAATGCATTCTTCTTTGTCAGCTGATGCAAATAGATCTATTGGTCATGCTGTGGGCGCTGATTATTATGTGCCTAAATTTGACCCGAAGGAGTTGACGGATGTGTTCCGTCCTATTCTTCAGAAGTGGCAGGAAGAGAAAGAGGCGCGCGAGGCGAATAGCTCAGCCGCATAAGTTTGTTTGTTGCCATAATTATATGAACGGTCGTTATTTGGCAATTATTAAATGGTAGTCAGAAAATCGATACGGAGATTGTAAGTGACTGTAAAAATTAATTATTAGATAGCAATTAAAGTAGCCTATCACCAGGCGCAAAAAACATGAACCAGTTCGCGCTGAAAAATACTGCTGATACCAGAGTAACCCAAGAAATAGCTGATTTTCGTACTAGTCAGCCAGACCCTTACGCTAGATATCTTGCCAACGCTAATAAAGGCGGTGGTGGTGTCATTTCCACAGAAGATATTTTTGATAGCCGTGGTCAATTGTTGATCCGTCAGCATTCAAATATTGACGAGCGTTATGCACAGCGTCTGTTACAGCATCGTTTACTAAAGCCTTTAGAAGACCAAGTCAAGGTGAAGAATTGCCTGACTAACGCGGATTTTCTTGCCGAATATTCACATTTTTTTGAATCACATCGTGATATTTCTGCGGTGCAGCGGCATTTACGGTTTACACGTGAATTAGAGCAGCTGATACAAGATATGAATTTGCCACCCGTGCTTGCACAAAAAATGACAGTGATGAAAATGTGTCTGCCTGAACAATTTCAAAAAGCGTTATTTAGTTCTTGGTTGTCAGCACTAATTGCACGAGAAATGTCTTTAGATAAAGAGGATGTTTATGCTGCGTTTATCTCTGGCTTAGTACATGACATTGGCTTTCTCCATATCTCACCTGATATTTTGAATAAAAAAGGTGAAGTTAATGCCAACGATTGGCGCACCATTCAAAGTCATGTCGTCATCGGGCAAGTGGTGTTAAAAAGTTGCCCAGAATTACCTGAATCTGTTGCCAGGGCAGTACTTGAACATCACGAGCGTTGTGATGGTACGGGCTATCCGGCAGCAAAAGATGAGGAGTGTTTGTCGGTTATTGGCCAAATTGTTGCGATGTCAGATGCGTTGCAGGCGCTGCGCATGAGGGTCTTTACCAAGGCCGGACGTAATTTGCGCGACGCTTTGCCTTTTCTGCGACTGAATTCAAACACACATTATTATAATATCTATCGGGTAACAGTAGGTATTATTCGTAAATCGGGGCTACAGCCGACACCTGTTACGCACCCTCAAGGTAACTCCCAGTATATTTCATTATTGGTACGGCGGATTAATCATCTCAAACAGGTCGTTGATGCCATGAAGCAAATTGTTGATATCCTTCGTGGAATAGAATATGGGCCGAGGGGTCGCGTTTGTGTGCGTACATTTAACCAGGTGTTAACTGTTATTACGACATCAGGAATGGTGCGCGATGAACTATCGGATTGGATTGCGTTGATTGATGGCAGTATCGACGAATCTGTTCTAATTGAAGTCAATGAGATCGAATTAATGCAAAATGAATTGATATGGCAAATAAGCAGTGCGCAACGCACATTTAATGCCTTTCTTGAGCGCGAGTGCAATGTTGGCACACAGATGCAGTCGACTTTACGTAGACGCAATGATTACCTACGTGAGGCATTAGAAAAACTGCACCAACGTTAAGTTCCTGTATTTTCTTAGCTGTGGCACAACGTTCTTTTTATTTCCTCTTCTGCTTGCCAGTCAAATTGCATGTTGTCGTTAAATCGGCGATGATAAGGCCTGTTGTCAGCACCATAATAGATGCCGTAATTGATGGTAGGAATGTTAGATTTAAAAACTGAGGAGAGCATGTAATGAGAAAGACGAGTATAGCCATTGCTATGGCCGCCCTAATACTGGGTGCGTGTAGTGATAACGAGAATGAGGTTAATGAATCAGAGCCGATTAGCAGTGTGCCATCTACTCCTTCCGCGGTGATGGAGTCTATGAAAGGTAAAGAGCAGGGTGATCAGGCGGTTGATTCAGCTATGGAAGTTGCAGAAAAAGCAATGGACGACACCATTGATACAGCTATAACTGATGACATGATGGGTAAAACAGAAGAAATGACCGCTGATAATGCTGCGGGCGATGTCATGGATAAAGCCACTGAAATGGCTGATGACGGTGTTGATGCCGTGAAAGAAATAGCAGTAGACAGTGGCATAATGGATAAGGCCGAGGCAATGATGGCTGATACTGATGGCGCTGGCATGATGGATTCTGCAAAAGAAATGGCAGAAGACAGTGGCTTGATGGATAAGGCTAAAGATATGGTCGATGTATCAGCAGGTGGTTTAGCCGCAGTGAGCATGGAAGACGGCACCGCATTAGCCAAAAAGAGCGGTTGCTTTGCTTGTCATTCAATTGACCGCAAGATACTTGGGCCATCTTGGAAAGATGTTGCAGCCAAGTATGCCGATGATAAAGCTGCCGGCAAGGCGTATTTACTGACCAAGGTCGCTAAAGGCGGTAAAGGTGCTTGGGCTGATGCAGGGATTGTGGCAGCTATGCCGCCTTATTCTCCACGCGTTAGTGATGAAAATATCGAAATCTTGGTAGACTTTATACTGGCTCTCTAAGCACTTAGGTGTTCTTACAAAAAGGTTGGGCAGCGGTTGCTGCTCAACCTTTTTTATTGCCTACGCATAAACCCCAATAAATCAATTAAATCTACTGCGAACGCCCAATGCAAAAAATCCTTTAGCGTTATTATTTTAGGTGCCCTTACTATGATTCAGCTGATTTATTTAGGGTAATGAGCACGCTGAATGGGGGGTAATGGGTTTCAGTACTTGACAAAATAAACAATGTTCAATAAATTAGACATAAAATAAACACCGTTTAATTGAGCGTAAGGTTCATGGCAAGACGTAATGATCACAGTCGAGAACAGCTACGAGATCTAGCAATACAGTCTGTGTTAAACCTTGTCGATCATGATGCGTTTATCAGCGTAACAGCCCGCGCTGTCACTCGGGATATGGGTTATACGGTCGGTACCTTATACCTTGTGTTTCGCAATCTCGATGATTTACTGGTGCAGGTGAATGCCGAATTATTAAAACGTATTCATTTAGATATGCAGTTTGCGGTAAAAAATGCAGTGGATCCACAAACCACGATCTTTACATTGGCAAAGTGCTACTTTTCCTTGGCAGAGCAATACCCTGGACGCTGGCAACTGTTATCTCGTCGCCACGACAAGGCAAGCGATGATGGAATTGACAATATTGTTGAAGCTATCTTTATCTTAGTAGAAAATGAACTTACCCGTTTAGCGCCGACACGAAATAGTAAAGAAATTGCACTAGCTGCACGCGCATTATGGAGTGCAGTTCATGGTATTTGCGTTGTTAATGCTAGCAGTCATCTACGTCGTCAAGCGCATTATGATACGCGCTCATTAGCGCGAACGCTTATTCAAACCTATTTATCAGGTTTCATGTTCGATAATATTGATCGACCAAGATCGTAGTTAGGGAGACAGGCATGCGCTTGCTTAAAGTATCACTGCAATGGTTATTACGGTTACTTTACCGCGTCGAACTTAAAGGCTTAGAGAATTATGAGTCGGCAGGTGAACGTGTGTTGGTTGTTGCCAATCACACATCCTTACTTGATGGACTATTATTAGCAGTATTTTTACCTGATCGCATCAGCTTCGCCATTGATACGCAATGGGCAAAAAAATTCAGTTTGATACTGAGGTTGGTAAATGTATTTCCGATGGATGGTGACAATCCGCTGTCGACGAAGGCGCTGATACGCAAGCTGCAAGCAAATAATAAAGTCGTTATTTTCCCGGAAGGACGCATTACTGTCACCGGTTCGCTCATGAAGATTTATCCTGGCCCTGGCATGGTGGCTGAGCGCTCAGGTGCAATGATTTTGCCCGTACGTATTGATGGCGCACAATATTCTAAGTTTTCTTATCTAAAAGACAGATACAAACTGCAATTTTTCCCTAAGATCACCCTAACAGTTTGTCCACCTCAAACTATTAAGGCACCTGGTCATCTGAGTGTTGCGAAAAAACGTGAGTACGGTGCTAACGCACTGTATCGCATCATGACCGATATGATGTTTGAGACCTCGTACTATAACAATACTCTACTGCAGGCCATCATCAACTCAGCAGACAGAAATGGTTGGAACCGTGTCATGGTTGAGGACATGAAGCGAGCACCACTAACGTACCGCACTTTACTGATGCGTAGTTTTATTTTAGCTAAAGTATTTAAAGATTTTACAACGAAAGGCGAAAATGTTGGTGTTTTCCTGCCCAATGCCAATGCTAATATTGTCAGTGTATTAGCTCTACAGGCTTATGGCCGTATACCCGCGATGCTGAATATTAGTGTCGGCGTTAGCGGTATTATTTCAGCCTGCGAAACCGCTGCATTAAAGAACATCATTACTTCACGACAATTTATTGAAGTGGCGGGGCTAGCAAGTGTCATGGATGCGCTTCAACAACATGTCACCATTCATTATCTTGAAGATCAAGCCAGCAAGATAGATATTGTCGATAAATTACGAGGTTTTTGGCAGTCGCGCCGACCACGGGCAGCGATAGCAGCGCATACCCCAGAGGTGTCTGCCAATGATCCTGCTGTAATTTTATTTACCTCGGGCTCAGAAGGCACGCCCAAAGGCGTTGTGTTGTCACACAAAAATATCGTTGCCAATGCCGCTCAGATTGCAGCGCGTATCGACTTTGGCCCTGGCGATACTGTGCTTAATGTTTTGCCCATGTTTCATTCATTTGGCTTGACTGGTGGCATCTTATTGCCCTTGTTATCGGGCATGAAAACCTTTCTTTATCCGTCACCATTGCATTACAAAATTATTCCCGATGTAGCCTATAACACTAATGCAACGGTATTGTTCGGCACCAATACTTTTTTAAGCAGTTATGCAAAACATGCGCATGCTTATGATTTTTATAAGCTGCGCTATGTTGTCGCCGGCGCAGAAAAACTGCGTGATGAGACACGCGATACTTGGATGCATAAATTTGGTGTACGCATTTTGGAAGGTTATGGTGTAACTGAGACCAGCCCTGTATTAAGCGTTAATACACCGATAGCTTACAGAGAGGGTACAGTCGGTCGCTTGCTGCCAGAAATCGAATACCAGTTAGAAGAGGTTGAAGGGGTCGATAACGGAGGCCGTTTGCATGTTAAAGGCCCCAATATCATGCTCGGTTACTATTTACACGATAAGCCCGCAACCTTAGTGCCACCGAAAACTATGTTTGGCGAGGGTTGGCATGATACCGGTGATATTGTCAGTGTTGAGGATGGTTTTATCAGTATATTGGGGCGCGCCAAGCGCTTCGCCAAAATAGGCGGTGAAATGGTGTCGTTGGCAGCGGCAGAAGAGGTGGCTTACCAGCTATGGCCCGATGCAACACATGCCGTCATCGCGGTGTTTGATGACAAGAAGGGTGAGAAACTGGTCTTACTGACCACTCAGCAGAATGCCAAGCGCAGTGCCTTGGTGAGTTTTTCCCGTGAGCAAGCCATTGCTGAACTTAGTATTCCCAGAACAGTGGTGACAACGAAAGACATACCCTTGCTGGGTAGCGGCAAGGTCGACTTTAATGGTGTTAAACAAATGATTGAAGCGCTTGCTGGTGCATAGTTACGCCAAACTCAAATTGCAAGGGCAATGAATAATTTTAGAAAATTACTGGTCGCCCAGTTTCTTACCGCCTTTGCCGATAACGCCATCCTCTTCACAGCGATTACCTGGGTGTTTCTTAATACGCTGCATACGCAGGCACAAACCTGGTATGTGCCAGCCTTGCAAGCAAGTTTCTTAATTGCCTTTGTTGTGTTGGCGCCATGGGTAGGTGCCTATGCTGATACGCACGCCAAACAAAAGGTCATGATCTACGCCAACATTGTTAAAATCATCGGCGCAGGCTTAATGATTTTGTCGGTAGAGCCCTTGTTGGCCTATGCCGTGGTGGGTATCGGTGCAGCGATGTATGGGCCGGCAAAATATGGTGTGTTGCCAGAGCTTGTCGATGAGCAAGCGCTAGTCAAAGCCAATGGCTGGATAGAAGGCGCCACCATCATGGCGATACTGGCTGGCACAATAGTCGGCGCCAAGATAGCCAATCAGTCTTTGTCTTTTGCTCTATGGTTTGTTGTGGGTTTATACGTTTTATCCATGTTGATCGCCATGCGTATCGGGCCATTAGAGGTGATTCAGGCTAAGAAAAACAACCACATTCAAGTATTTTCTCGGATGTGTAAAAGTTTAATTGACAATCGTCGCGCCCGTTTTGCATTAGTAGGTGCGGCCTTATTTTGGGCTTCGGCAGCGGTCTTACGTGTTGCATTGATTGCCTGGGCGCCCGCTGTCTTGATGATGTCCGATACCGATAAAATCGCAGAGCTTACCGCGTTTATTATGCTAGGTATTATTCTCGGTGCTGCCCTGGCAGCAAAATTGTTCCATCTTGAAGACCTGCGTCGTGCCCGTTTTGCTGCTTATGCCATGGGTGTCTTCGTTATTATTTTTAGTCAAGTCGATACGGTATTCGCAACACGTATTATTTTATTTTTGATTGGTGTTGCTGGTGGTATGTTTATCGTGCCGATTAATGCTGTATTACAAGATATTGGTCATAAAACAGTGGGCGCTGGTGGCACGGTTGCAGTACAAAATTTCTTCGCTAATTTAGCGATGTTGATTGCATCGGCCATTTATGCAGTCGTTGTAGCCATAGGCGTTGCGCCAGTGACGACGATAGCGGTGCTCGGCATAGGTATTATTGTCGCGGCGTTATTTATCGCTATGCAACTGCGTCGCAACCACCAATAAGCAGGTTGCTGGTATAATCTTTTAATTAACGTTATTGGAGAGCGAGAATGGTTCGTACCGTATCGACGATGCTAGAACTGGGCACCGCAGCCCCTGATTTCTTATTGCTAGAGCCGGCGACTGGCGAGAAAAAATCGCTGCAAGATTTTGCCGGAGCCAAGGCATTGTTAGTCATGTTTACTTGTAATCATTGTCCCTATGTTCTTCGTATCGAAGATGGTTTGATTCAGTTAGGCGATGAATTTAAAGATAATGATGATGTCGCTATTGTCGCTATCGGATCCAATGATGCCGATAACTACCCAGACGATAGCCCAGAAAAAATAGCAGAACGCGTCAAAGATAAAGGCTATCACTTCCCCTATTTATTTGACGCAACACAAACTGTAGCCAAAGCCTACGCAGCGGCTTGTACGCCTGACTTTTTTCTATTTGATGCAAACCGCAAGCTTGTCTACCGTGGCCAATTCGACGATGCGCGCCCGCGCAACGACATTGCCGTGACAGGTAAAGATATGAAAGAAGCGATTCGTCGTGTGTTAGCAGGCGAAGCCCAAGTTGAAAACCAAATCGCCAGTATGGGCTGTAATATTAAATGGAAAGCGGATAACGCACCGGAGTATTTTACGGGGGTTAGGGCGTAGAGGTAAAAGACAGTCCGTTTCTTTGTCATTCCTGCGGATGCAGGAATCCACATCTAAAGAATCTCCTGGTATAGAGCGAGCCATTTTTTCTTACTGGCAAGTATATAAACGCAAGGCTGTTTGCTCATAAGTTAAATAGCATGGATTCCCGCCTGCGCGGGAATGACATTGTAGTTTCTATGAATGATAGAGAGAATTAGGTACTCAAGTATTCCCTCAGTCATCCTGATAGAGAGAATTGGCAAGCCCGAGATGTTTGATCCTTAATAACCGTCATTCCTGCGGAGGCAGGAATCCATATCTAAAGAATCTCCTGGTACTGGTCGCTCCAACCTGGGTTCTTTTTTTCAATAAGCTTGATTTTCCATTCTCGTTTCCACTTCTTCATTTGTTTTTCACGAGTGATGGCAGATGCCATGGTTTCATGTGATTCGTAATAAACCAGGTTGTAGATATTATATTTTTCGGTGAACCCTGGCGCTTGATTGTTTTTGTGTTGCCATATACGTTGAGCTAGATTGCTAGTGACACCGATATAGAGTGTTCCGTTTTTCTTACTGGCAAGTATATAAACGCAAGGCTGTTTGCTCATAAGTTAAATAGCATGGATTCCCGCCTGCGCGGGAATGACGTTGTAGTTTCTGCGAATGGTAGAGAAAATCAGGTGTTCAAGTATTACCAGAGCTATTTTCGGATGACTGATCTTCGATACTCACCTGCACTTTAGGCCAATCATCAAATGGGAAAGGTTGCTCCTCACTGTCAAACAAGACAAAACGAACACATTGATGAATATACTGGCTTAGCTGGCTGGCGAAGTTGCTCAGACGCTCACCGCGTTCGCCGGTGAATAAAACAAAGCCAAACTGTATGAGCGCGACGGCGAAGGCGACATAGAGTGCAATAACCAGTAATAAGCCAAAAACAAACATAAAAAACAGACGTAACCAGGTAGTACGGCTACTCAGGTTTTCTTTGGTGTCATCTTCCATCGCTCTATACCTTACGTCGCTTTCGGTATCTGTAAGTTTAATGCAGAGAGGCGCGCCATTTCAGTTTTGTGACGATTTCCGTCTCGAATTCGGCGAGTTCTTGCAAGCGAGGATACACCTCATCCTCGCTATAATAATTTAAGGCTAACTCGACAAAGACATGGCCGTGTTTGGCTTCAGTACCGGCGAGCACTTTGTAAAACTGTTTTAGTTCAGTGTCTACCAATGCTTCGGCAATAATACGAAAACGTTCAGCGCCGCGGCATTCAATCAATGACGACACTAATAATTGGTCAAGAAAGCGGTCTTCGCGGCCATGGCGCATTTTTTTGCCAAGCTGGTTTACGTAAGAGTCAGGCTCATCTTTAATGAGGCTGACACCGCGCTTTTGCATTAGCGCATAGACTTGGCTAAAGTGTTCCAGCTCTTCTTGTGCCAGCTCGATCAAGGCAGGAATAATTTTAGCTCGGTCTGGGTAACGTACCACCATGCTCATTGCCAAGGCTGATGCTTTGCGTTCGCAGTTAGCATGGTCTGCCAGAAAAGTGTCAAAATTCTCTATAATGACATTCACCCAGCTGGGGTCAGTTGCGCTCAGCAAGCTTATCGATTTTTTTGCCATGGATTGATTAGAGGTTCCCTATAATTAATATTTTAAATTTAGTGTTTAATAACTAATGTTAACAAGGTCTGAGAATACTATTCAACAGCGCTGGCTGCGTTATTGCCAACGTTTTGCCGCGACATTTAAGCCCCTTGATTCCAGCGCTGGTTTGTCAGCATCAAATTTAGGCTTGATTGTGGTCATTCCCTGTTACAACGAACCTGATGTAATGCATACCATTAATGCCTTGTATGCGTGCACCAGACCAGGTTGCGCCGTTGAGGTGTTGCTTATTATAAACGCTTCGTGCCAGGACGACGATACTATTCACCAACAAAACAGGAAAACGCTGGATGAATTGTCTACTTGGGCTGGGCAATTTAATGAAGCTGCATTTCGTTTGCATTGTGTTTACGAGGATAGCCTGCCAGTAAAACACCAAGGGGTTGGTTTGGCACGTAAGATCGGTTTGGATCTTGCTGTTTCACGCTTTGCTGAAGTGGGTAATGAGGAGGGAGTGTGTGTTTCTCTCGATGCAGATTGTTTGTTAAGCGAGAATTACTTATGCGAATTGAGACAATATTTTTTTGTCAATCGACAACATCAGATTGCAGTCATTGATTTTGAGCATCGATTTGAAGAAGTGTCTGATGACGACCATCGTGATGCGATGATTGCTTACGAGTTGTATTTACGCTACTACGTGCAAGGCATTTGTTACGCAGGCTTACCGTACGGCTATCAGACACTAGGTTCATGTTTTGCTGTGCGTGCTAAAGCCTATATGGCGCAGGGTGGAATGAATAAGCGTCAGGGCGGTGAAGATTTTTATTTTATTCATAAATTTACTACCTTGGGTCAATGTGGGCGCATTCATACAACACGGGTAATGCCCTCTGCCCGTTTATCACAGCGGGTTCCTTTTGGTACTGGCCCTGCTGTGTCACGTTGGATGGAGGATGGCTCTGGCACTTATAGCACCTATGATTCACGGGTATTTCAAGATTTACGATGTTTAGTAAACTGGTTACAAGGTTTAGCAGAGAAGTCTGACTTTACTATTGGCGGCTTACAGTTATTGCCGCAAGTGCTAGTGATATTTCTTAAGCAGCAAGGTGTTGAGCAACGTATGGCTGAAATTCGAGCCAATACGGCCAGCGTAAAAACCCTGGTTGAGCGCTTTTTTCAGTGGTTTAATGCTTTTTTGGCGCTGAAGTATATTCATTTTGCCCACAAGACTCATTATCAAAGCAAACCTTTGATCGCATCTGCCCAAGCCATGCTCCGCGAAGGTGCGCTGCCCCCTAAGAGCTTGCCTCCGCGAAAGCGTGGAGCCTGCCCCCGCGAAGGCGTGGGGGATGCATTGCCACAAATATTTAATGGTGGACAGGAAACGAGTGAAGGCCTTTTCGATTTACTTAGTGTCTACCGTCAGCACGATGTTCAAAAAACGTGGCAAGAGAGCGGCATTACACAGGTAAAACACGGTAATATGGAACGTAGGGGTATGTAACTATCACTTTGTAGTATTTACCCCGATCTGTTCATGAGGCTGTATTGTACCTTAGGGCATTCAGAATACACGGGTCTGCTTAATTATGTTAAGGCTGGGGTAAACAGCAAGGCTGCTTATGGAACGACGATTATCGAAGCGTATTAAGGTCAAATTGCCAGTCAGTGTGCTTTTACTTGGCAGGCAAGTGTGTACCATGCCGAGTATCGATTTTTCCTATAGGGGTCTGTCGTTTAACTGCAATTATTCGACAGTACAACGGATTTTCCCAGAGGGTCATCGGTCCAATCCAAATGATAAAGTTAATTTCACGCTGAGGGTCAAGGTGACTGAAGACTTTATGCTGGAGTGTAATGCCGTGGTAACACGATTTTTCCGCTTGTCTGAAGATGAGTACCACGTCGGCGTTCAATTTATTGGCCTGGATAATGAGGCGCAACATTCTCTTATTCACTATGTCAATAATAGCAAGTAAACCACCCAACTGAATTAGTTTGAAACAGGAGAATCTGGTTGCCAGGTCGCAAAAGAGTAATGATGTCGAGTGCTGACCAGGCTTTACCAGGTCGCGATACGGCAATGCCTGTTGCTGATACACATTATGTTAACAGTAACAGTATGCCGCCGCCGTTTCCTGATGGCATGGAGCAAGCGATGTTTGGCCTGGGCTGTTTTTGGGGTGCTGAACGTTGTTTTTGGCAATTAAAAGGGGTTTATGTCACTGCCGTTGGTTATACGGCGGGTTATACACCTAACCCAAGTTATGAAGAAGTCTGTAGTGGTCAGACAGGGCATAACGAAGTTGTTCACGTTGTTTATGATCCCAACTTGATTGAGTATACAACCTTGCTAACAACATTTTGGCAAGCACATAACCCGACGCAGGGTATGCAGCAAGGCAATGATAAAGGGACGCAATACCGTTCTGGTATTTATACCTATAGTCCACAGCAAATGAAGTTAGCCAAACAAAGCTTGGTAGACTACCAGCAGCAGTTAAAGCAATCAGGCTATAGTGCGATCACAACTGAAATTAAATCAGCCGCTGAATTTTATTATGCAGAAGCCTATCACCAGCAATACCTGGCGAAAAACCCGAATGGCTATTGTGGTTTAGGTGGTACGGGTGTGATTTGCTCGATATCAGTTATTGATTAGCGCACACTGATATTTATTTCGGTTGCTTGCCGTCACCTTTTTGCAGGCACAGCAGATATTGATTTTACTTTATTCGCTGCTATCCGGTGGGCAATCACAGACGCTCCACTGAAAGAATTCGCGTGTCTCAATACGTTGTGGCGTATCGAGTAACATCGCGCTGTCGGCTTGTTCGATCAGATTGCCATCGCACATAAACAGGGTGTGGCCACCGAGGCGGCGCACTTGATCCAGGTCGTGGCTAACCACTACCACAGGCATGTTTTTAGCAAGTTGGTATAGCGATGCTTCTATTTTGTTTTTTGAGCGTGGGTCGAGCGATGCGGTGGGTTCGTCGAGCAGAATAACAGCGGGTTTTACCGCTAGTGCGCGGGCGATGCACAGGCGTTGCTGTTGGCCAATAGACAGTGTTTGCGCATCGTCATCGAGTCGATCACAGACTTCATCCCATAAGGCGGCTTGTTGAAGGCAGGATTTAACAAGGTAACTATTGTCTTGTCGGCGTTGTTTGCCGCGAACACCAAAAATAACATTATCAGTAATTGAGCAGGGGAATACGGTGGGTTTTTGGCCAATTAAGCCAATATGCTGGTGTAAGCCATGGACACCTTCTGGCCAGTGCTTACTGGAGATCCCATCGATAATGATTTCGCCTTGCCAGTCTTTGGCCAAGCCATTCATGCAGCGCAGCAACGAGCTTTTACCTGCACCGGAAGGACCAATGATAGTAGTAATGCCTTGGTCGGCGAGGCTGAAGTTAAGCTTGTTGAGAATGGTTCGGCCAGCACGTTTTAATGACAGTTCGCTGATGACAACGCGGATTTTCTGCCCGATTTTCTGCAAGGGGATTACTTGAGCCGGTGTTTTTTCGACGGTTTCTGTTATTGCTACCATTGTTGGCTTATCCATGGTTGCTATGCCGTCTATTAAGAATATGTGCAATCACACTGAACATGGCAACTAGCGTAACAAGAACCAGCGCACTACTCCAGGCATGTGCCACGCTAGTTTCATCGACGGCTTCTTGCGCCAGGTAAAAGATGTGGGTTTGCAGGCTGGTGACGGGTGAGAATAAAGAGTCGGGCCAGATCACTCCAGAGAATACGGTCGCGGTAAATAGTATTGGTGCGGTTTCAGACAGGGTACGTGCTATGGCGAGAAATAAACCTGTTAACAAGCTGCGCCATGCGCGTGGTCGCCAGACGTGCCAAATGATTTGGCTGGCTGACATGCCGAGTGCGCGGGCTGCTTCAGTCAGCGCATCGGGTATGCGTTCCAGTGCATGGATGGTATTGAGGGTTAGTAGCGGCAAGATAATCATGGCCAGCACTATCGCGCCAGCGGCCAGTGAGATTCCCCAGTTTAGCAAATGCACAAATACCGCCAAACCACAGAGGCCATATACGAGTGGTGGAATGCTTTGGAAGGTGGTTAATAAATGCAGCATAAACGATTGACTGCGTTGCCCGGCATAGAGTCTGTTATATAGTGACAGGCCTAAGGCCAGAGGGAATGCTAACAGACAAGAGAAGACACTGAGCAATAATGAGCCAATGATTTGTGGAAGAATACCGTGTTTGCTATTAAGACTTGATTCGCCTAATGGCTCGTTGAAGTTAAAACCAAACAAGCTGCTGTCAAACCCCGGTAAACCGCGAGCCAATAAATAGGCCAGGCACAACAAAGGTATCGCCAGTGCGGGCAAGGCTAATGCGCATAACACTATTTGAGTTAGGCGGTTAGCCATGTGCAACGCCTTTTTTTGGTGTGTGAGCAAGAATACTCAGCAACATGACAAATAGCGTTAAAATCAAACCAGAGGCCATTAAGGCTGACCAATGGCTGCTGCCAACACTGGCCTCGCCCATTTCGCGGCCAATACGTGAGGTAATGGTTTGCGCCGGGGCAAGCAGGTTATACCAGGGATCGGGAATACGATCGATAGAGCCAACGACCAGCATCACCGCAATGGTTTCGCCGAGGCCACGGCCGGTTGCAAGCAATGAGGCCGAGCGTATGCTCGGCCACGCTTGTGGTAACAAGACAGCAAACAATCGTTGTGACCAGTCGAGCCCAAGGTTGCTAGCAGCCTCATGGTAGCTGTTGTCGATATCGCGCAGTGCATCCTGGCTCAGTCGGATGATCGTTGGCAATATCATGATGGATAATAATAGGCCTGCTGCGAGCAGGCTATGACCACTAAGCAAGTCCAGATTATTTTCTAACCACGGTAGCAACAGTGCTATGCCCAGTAAACCGTAGACAACAGAGGGTATGCCAGCGAGGATATCAATCACTAAATTAACTAACCCATGGTAGCGCTGAGGCAGAATTTCGACACAGACGATAGCAGCGGCTAGGCCGCATGGCAGCGCTATGGCTAGCGCAATGATGATTGCCCAAGCGCTGCCCAGCAGTGCGGGTAGTAATCCGTAAAGGTTTTCATAGGGATACCATTCGCTGCCAATAATGGGTGAGAGGCCATAATCGATAAAAAAGGGTAATGATGCGTGGACTAAAAAACCGATGAATAGTAATGACAGTAAAAGGCTGATAAGGACGGAAAATGTTATCCAGCTGCGTAACCACATAGCTTAATTTAACGGAAAATAGCCATTTTTCTCAATCGATGGAGTGAGACTGGGAGATTGTAGAAACTCGATAAAGGATTGCAATTCACCACTGCGATTTTTTGCCACAACCAGAGACAGATTGCGCTGAATGGGATAGCTACCATCGAATACATTGTCTCTGCTTGCAGTAACTATTTTACCGCTATCGAGCTTTAGTGGTATGCCACGTGCCTTATCATTGAGCCAGGCATGCGATAGCATGCCAATAGCTTGAGTGCTACGACTGATGATTGAACGTTCTTCATTGTTGGAGCCAGAAACAATCGTTGCGCCCGGCGCGCGAGCCTTGGCGTCGCCCAGCACGACCTTGGCAAAGACATGCCGCGTGCCGCGTGAGGGTTCTTTATCAATAACCAGTATTTTCTTATCAAAGCCACCGACTTGTCGCCAGTTTTTAATCTTGCCACGATAAATGTCAGCAACCTGGTTGATACTAAGACTGTTAATACCCGATTCGATAACAGCTTTTGATACGGTGATAGCGACGGCATCGCGAGCAATATTGATGAGTTCAAATTTTTCTGACAGTTGGCTCCATTCTGCTGCGGTGGGTTGTCGAGATATCATGCCGATATGGGCAATACCGTTAATGGCGGCGTTGATGCCAGTACCCGATCCGCCTCCAGAAACGGTAATATTGGTCGCTGACTTGGTCAGTGCCTTATAAGCCTTGGCGGCATCAGCCATGATCGGTAGCAGGGTGCTGGAGCCAGCGATACTAATGGTTGATTCGGCAAGGCTTGAGTGAAATGGCAAAAATAAAGAAACTAGCAGAATGATCTGATGCAGCTTTAACATAGACGTCATAAATAATCGTGAGCGTTAACAGGCTCTAGACTAACATCCTTTTTTTATGATTGATCACAAAGAGTTAAAATTTTCTCTTTATTCTTATTGAATTAAAGGTATATGTATTAGTAAAAGGTAAACTTTAGATATGGATGCAGCATTTTGGCAACAGCGTTGGGTCGACGACGCGATTGGTTTCCATCTCGACGAGGTTAATCCTAATTTGCGTGAGCATTATAGCGTGCTTGGTGTGCAGCCGGGTGGCTGCGTTTTTGTGCCTTTATGTGGCAAGTCGCAGGATATGGTATGGCTGGCGAGCTTAGGTGTTGAGGTCATTGGCGTCGAGTTATCTGAAAAAGCAGTCGAGGCATTTTTTACCGAAAATCAACTGACACCTGATATAAAGCAGTTTGGTCACCTCGAGCGGTGGCACTGCGGCAATATCACTCTTTATCGTGGTGATTTCTTTGATCTGATCCCCGAATTACTGGAGCACGTTGATGCTGTTTATGACAGAGCAGCCTTGGTCGCTTTGCCCAAAGGGATGCGTAGTGATTATTGCAAGCATCTTAACCATCTTGTGCCAGAACCTTTGTCTGCATTGCTGGTCAGTTTTAATTATAACCAGGACAAGATGGATGGTCCGCCATTTTCAGTTCCGCCTTATGAAGTACGCCATCATTTTGCTGAAGTGGTGCCGATTACTCCTCTTGGTAGTAAAAATATTATTGCGCAAGAGCCGCATTTTAATGCGCGTGGGCTTGATGCCATTGATGAACAAGTTTATTTTCTTGGTTATCCGACACGCTAACTGTTAATACTCAGGATTTTTTTATGAACATTGTTATTACAGGTGCTAATCGTGGTCTTGGCCTTGAATTTGTGCAGCAATACCTGGCTGCGGGCGATGAAGTTTGGGCGTGTCATCGTGCTGATTTAGGCGATTTATCAGCTATTGATAATTTGTTACTGCATACCGTGCGTTGGGATGTAACACAGCCCCTTTCTTCTGAGACTGCTGCGCAACTGCCTGATAGAATTGATATTCTGATTAATAATGCCGGTATCTATGGCAGTGATCAGCAATTGAATCGAATCAGTGCAGACACTATGCACCAGGTATTTGATGTTGATTGTGTCGCGCCAATAAAAGTTGTGCAAAGTTTGTTGCAACGTGTGGCTAAGGTTCAAGGTCGCATTGCTAATTTAAGTTCCAAGATGGGTTCATCGGCAGACAACAGCAGTGGTGGCTGCTATGCCTATCGTGCTGCAAAAGCCGCTTTAGTGATATGTTCGAAGTCAATGGCAATCGATTTGCAACCACAAGGGGTGCAAGTGATTACGCTGCATCCAGGATGGGTCATGACAGACATGACGTCGCACAGTGGTTTAATTGATACGCAGACCTCGGTTGCGGGTATGCGTAAAGTGATTAATAGTATTGGCGACTACGAATTAGGTGCTTTTGTTGCCTTTGATGGCCAGCAAATACCCTTTTGATGAAAAACGTGATACATAAGCTAAAGATTGTTGCCTGGCTCGAGATATATTGATTGGTAGAATGTGAATAAGTTGAGAAGCCTGTCGGGCTTAGGTGATCGTAGCGAGGGAAAGTCATTTTGAGCCAGATTTTTCGATTGATTGAGGCGAATAGTGAGTCTATTTAACGAAATCAATCGAAAAATCTGGCCAAAATAGCTTTTCCGCAGTAGATTCATCCTAAGTCCGACAGGCTCCTAGTATGCAGGATGGTAACTCATGACGAAAAAAACAGATACGACGACAACGTCGGAAAAGACGAGTAAGCCAGTAAAGAAAACAGCGAAAAAAAGCACATCTAAAACAACGATTTCTGCTGCGACCGTAAAAAAAGAACTCGAAAAGACGCAATCACAATTACATGATTTGCAAGACGATAATGCACACTTGAAAGAAAAGTTGACTCAACTTGAGGAAGAATTAGAAGGTAAAACATCTCATCGTGTTGATGATGAGCGCAGTTGGGATGAAAAAGTAATACAGGGTCTATGCCGTATCGTACGCGCATGGAGCGATTATGGACCAGTGATTATTATTGTGCTGTTGGCCTTGATGGTTGTTGCCTGGATAGTTTCATGGGGCGGCTTGTTTAAATTGTGCTTCACTTTACTCATGGCTTGGCTGTTTTCTGTTTCACTTGGACTGGCTAAGTCACAGATCAAAAATCGCTATGACGAGGCTTTGTACCAAATTCGCAAGAAGGGATAAGTGAGTGCGACTGAAAATTATGCCAAAGAAAATCCTGCAAGGGCAAACCATACGCTTACAACTGTCAATTCCAGCACACCGTTATCTTGCCTATTATAAAGGTGATGCCGACACCGTTGTTGCGCGCGCAAGCGACGGGCGCATGATTCATCTGCCGGCAGAGCTATTACGTCCTTTATTAACTCACGAGGGTATTGACGGTGAATTTTTTCTATGTATTGATGGCAACGATAAATTTATCAGTTTAACGCCAGTAAGTTAGAACTGGTTCACGCGTCGCCTTAGGCTCCGTCAAAGTGATATTGCTGGAGCACTTGCTATGAGTTTGCCAGCGATTGTTTTTTGTGTCGTTACAGTGGGTACAACTGGCTTCATTTGTCGCGAAATCATTACTGGCGTTATGCCTTGCCTATAGTTATAAACAGCAATATAGGCGTGTACATTTTTGACATAGTTGCGTGTTTCAGTAAACGGAATAGTGTCCACCCAAATATCTGCTGGTAATGAGACACTTTCCGGGAGCCAACGTTTTACCCGGTGAGGCCCTGCGTTATAGGCCGCAGTTGCCAATATACTGTTATTGTCGAAACGCTTAAGCATTTGAGCCAAATAACTGCTGCCTAAAGTAACATTGAATTTAGCATTGTAGAGTTTATTATTATTTTTTAAGGGCAGTTTTAGTGATTTGGCGACGTCACGCGCTGTGCCTGGCATGAGTTGCATTAGGCCGCGTGCACCAGCAGGGGAGCGCGCCTTAACGTTGTAAGCGCTTTCTTGGCGAATCATGGCGAACATTAACGAGGGGTCTAACTGATATTTTTCTGCTTGTTCAGTGACGATACCTTGATAGAGCAATGGAAAACGTATTTCCAAATCATCACGATGCTTGCTACGCGCCATAGTGAGTATGGCGCGATCATGCCAGCCCCATTGATGAAGTAAAGCAGAAAATTTCTTTAGTTGTTCATTGTCAAGATGTGGAAGTAAATAATACCATTCGCGCCGCGCACCCGTTTCACGCTTGAGAGCAACTAACTCTTTGATGCGTTTGACAGCGTCGAGCGCTTCAATGCTGTCTATATCAGTTTGAGTGTAGTTAAGAATTTCTGTATTAAATTGGTAAGGTTGTTCGATACGGTCAGCAGAAAGAAAGCCATAATAACTACGTTTACTTGCTAGTTTTTTATAGAGAGCATTACTTTGCTTAATGTCACCTGTTTGTTCAAGTGCGCGTGCATACCAATAATCCCATTGTGATGTCTTTACTTGCTCAGACGGTAATTGCTCAATTATAACTCGAATGGCAGGCCAGTCTTGCCGTCTTAACAGGCTACGCAAATGCCATTCATGGCTTTTTGTATCACGCTCGGTTGAGTCTTTCAGGCGTGCAAACCAATCTACCGCTCTTGCATCGTGTTTGTATGCCAGCACTAATGCAATCGTATTGATGGCGTTTTGACTGAGGTGTGTATCAATATTGCGTAATGCAATCATTTTCGACCAGACCTGATCCAAGCGATCAGGCACAATGCGCGCTGTTTGGGTGGCAGCATAGAGGCGCACTTTATTGTGGTAGGGATGGTTGGCGATAGGGACGTTGTGTTGTAAAACGATAAGTGGATTGCGCTGTAGTTGTAACCAAAATGTTGCCAGCGAGTGGTCTGATTCTGCTAGAAAGCGCATTAAATATTTTGCTAAATGAAATTGTCTGGCATTAATAGCGAGTTCAAAACGTTGCCAGGCTTGTTCATTGTTAGGGCTGCCAGCTTCAAACCACTTTGCAAATAATGGGTCGCAACTTTTTGGTAGCGACTTTGGGTGAAGCCAGATTTTTGCGGTGTTTTTTAACGCAATATTTTGGTAGCCAGTGTGATAAAGCGCTATTTGATAACGACACAGAACATCAATATCGCTAGTGAATAGGTAGTTCCCAGCATATTTCGACCAGGATTTTTTTTCGGCGAGTCGTTTGAGATAAGCAGCACGTAAACGTGTTGCTAAATGCATTTGGCTATACTTTTCGACAAAGGTATTGATTTCTTTTTCCGGGGCTAAGCTAAGCCTACGGCGTAAGTTTGTGTATTCCAGGTAGGGAACGAGTGGGTAGTTGCTAAGTGTTGTTCGGAGGCGTTCGTACTCAGCCAACTTACCAGCGCGTAGAGCTTTTTCAGCTGCGATAAAATTTTTTTGCGGCTGCGTAAGTTCGGATTCTCCAGCAGAAAAGCTGATATTCACTAATGATAGTGTGAGAGCAAAGCCTAAAAGGATATCAAAACCAAGCCGTTTTTTCATGACGCGTGTAACATACCGGTTGTTAACAGTCGAGTTGATGAACCAATGCGTTGTCGTGACAGGAGCATAAGCTTATTTTCGTTTCGGTTGTAAAAGCGTATTCTAGAGTATCTGATCAGTAGCGGATAGGGAATAAATATGGCAGTAAATCGTTGGCTCATATTGGTATTTGTTTTTATATCGGCAGGGTCAGTTAATGCTGAGAGTGAAATTGCTTTGCTTTCAGTACGAGGTGTTGCGGAGCTTAAGGTGCCCGCTGATCAAGTGGAGGCCGATCTGTCGATAGTGAGTGAGGCCAAAACAGCGATGGCCGCCTTGGCAGAGAGCGCCAAGTCAACGCAATTGGTCATAGATGCCTTGCAAGCCCTGGGTTTGGCCAAGGATGAATACCGTAGCGGTCAATTTCGTATTCAGCCAGTTTGGTCGGCCAGGCCGAAAAATCCGCCAGTGAACTGGCGTAGAGAGATTGTCGGTTTTACTGTCACCAGTCCATTGCACATTAAAAGCAAGCAAAAGGATTTGATCGGTGAATTGATCAACAAGGTGGTTGAAGTTGGAGTGAACCGGGTCAATTCAGTGCGTTTTTCGCTGAGTGACCCACGCTATTATCGCCAAAAAGCAATTAGTGTAGCGGCGGAAAATGCAATTGAAGACGCGCAAACTTTGGCCTTGGCTACCCGCGTAAAATTAATGGAGGTGCATGCGCTGACTATTGATGATGCCGCAGTTAGCCCTGTTCATATACAGCGGGATCAGTTGTCGACGCGTAGCTTCGCTAAAATGGAGAGTGCAGTGGTGCCGTTTAACCCTGGCGATGTAACGGTTATTGCGCGTGTTTCCCTCAGTTATCGAATTAAGAGCGCCCTTTAAGACAATTAGTATTGCCTGACAACGCGGAAGCCGATTGAGTCGCTGCGGGTTGTAATGTCAAAGGAGTCACGAGCAGATGAGCGTAGATGATTGAAGCCCGAACGGTATGAGCCACCGCGAACCATACGCTTGTCGCAGCTGCCATTGCTTATCCAGGCCTTGCTGTCCAGAGGCGCATTTTCATAGCTAGCGTGGTAACAGTCCTGAACCCATTCAGCGACGTTGCCAGCGGTATTCTTAATGCCAAAGGCGTTGGCATCATAGCTTTCTACAGCGACTGTCTGTTTGCCAGTCAGATTGCCTGTGCAATCGTGACAATTAGCATAATCACCACGTGGCTCATTACCCCACCAATAGCTGGCCTGGCTACCGGCACGAGCCATGTATTCCCATTCTGATTCACTGGGAAGGCGATAGCTATGCCCCGTCTGCTCAGATAGCCATACGGTATAGTCGACAGCATCTTGCCAACTGACATTGATTACGGGTTGGTTGTTGCGTCCCCAGCCTTCATCATCGGGGGTAGAATGTTTAGTGGCTTTAGCAAATTTTTCGTATTCAGCAAAGCTAATTTCATGTTTGCTGATGGCAAAGCGGCTTACTTTAATATCGCGATGTGGACGCTCTTCAAAGAAGTCAGAGGTGACACTGCTACCCATGGTGAAATTCCCTGCTGGCATTTCTACCATTATTGGGCTAGCGCCACCGTCTTTTAGTGCATTACGGTAGACGCGGAATGGTATGGGGGTGACGTCACGCGATGTTGGTGTTACGGCGAGTAACGTTTTATTTTCTGCTGTGATATTCGAGGTTGTTGTATTTCTGATGGTGGCGCTGTTTGATTTTTCTTTTGTTAATGCTTTTGTTTTTTCAGTCAGGGTTTTTTGGGTCATTACATCAGTATTTTTTATCAAGCCGAGTTGTTGGCTAATGGTTTGCCATTCGTGCTCTAACCCTAACTGCGCTCTAAATAGCCAAGAGCCAGTACCGACAAATGCAAGCGCGGTAAATACGGCTATGACTATGAAGTAACTACTATTTTTTGTTGGTGTAGATTCCCAGCTAGTTTGACCAATGTCAGTGATGGCGGGTATGTTATCGATGTTATTACCATCGGTTAGATTTTTAATGTTACCGATAATTTCGTTGGCGACTGGGTCGGCACGTAGTTGTTGCCGTAGTACAGAAAGCTGTCCTTCAAGTTGAATACGTAGCTCAAGGTGCCCGTCATTTTCGCCTTTGAGTCGGGCGACTTCTTTGCGTGCTTCGTCAATATCGTCTTGCAATGTTTGTTTAGAAATTTCACTTTGTTTACGGTACTCCACTGCTTTAGCCAGGTCTGCCGATAGCCTTTGTAATTGCTCAGTATCAGCGATATTGGGTTCATTATTGTTGGCATTATTGAGTTGTTGATTAGCGGCATTAAGTTCTGCGCGGGCACCTTCGATTTCTAGTTTTACGGTATTGGCAACTGCTTCAGCTTGCTCTTTAAGTAAGCGTTGTTCGTATAATTGTGTTTCCAGATCAAGGCGTTCGGTTCGAAGGTTGGCATGTAAATCATCAAGCGTCGAATTAGTTTTTTCAAGCTCATCGCGTAGCGATGTAATCAGTTCCTCGTTATTACCAATTTTTTCTATGAGAGTAGATTTTTCTTGTTCAAACTCTTTTAATTTTTGTGCGATTTCTGCTTGATTGGATTCATTGTCTTCGATGCCAGTGAGCAATGCTTGTTTGCTCTGTTCAAGTTCATCAATATGCTGCTGTAGCGCGGAATTTTCTTGCTGTAATATTGCTTGTGCTGCTAATTTTTCTGCTAATATATTTTTAGCTTTTTCTAGATCAAAAATGGTTTCTTTCAGTTCAGAGAGTTCTTCGTTAGAATTGCCAGCATTTGATTGCGCACTACCGAGCTTTGATTTGATACTGACCAATTGTTCTTCAGTTTCAAAGAGCTTATTCCTCAACTGGTCGTTATCAACATTTAGGTTGGATGTCGCTAAGTTTGCAGTATCGAGTTTCTTGTTAATGGTTTTTGACTGTTCCTCTGTGGTGGCTAGGTTGCTATGCAGTGTTTCATTTTCTGCTGAAAGTGATTCCAGACGCTGTGTCAATTCGTTGCTATTATCCTGCGCATCATACAGCGTGCTTATTTGTGATTCGTAGCTACTTATTTTTTCTTGTAATGATTTTCGCGTATTTTCTAATTCTTGAATAGTATCTTCAAGTAAGTTACAAGCGTCCTGATTGGCGTTAAGATCGGCTTCTAGTGTAGTGATATATGCTTGATTTTCTTCTAATTTATTTTCTAAATTGTTCAGTTTTTGTTCGATTTCTTGCGTATTTTTTATTGAACTCTCGAGAGCACTTTTCAGCTGCGTGAGTTCATCTGATTTAATTTTTACTTCAGCAAGTAAGCGTTCTATTTCAGCATCGATCTCACCACTAATCGAAACTTGCAGGCGTTCGGTTTCACGTGCTGCATCTTCAAGTTTTAGTTTTAGTTCATGGTTATCTTGTTGTAGAGATTGATTGGTACGATGACTATCTTCAATGCTGAGAGTGAGTTCTTTAGTGCGGGTATCACTTTTATTATTAGTATCATTAAATTTACTTTTCAGTGATTCAATTTCATCACTTAAGTGCATTTTTTCTGATAGTGCGGCATCGTAGTCTTTACTGAGTGTTTCAATAATAGATTGATTTTTATCAAAATCTGCTGCTAGATTATTGATGGTGTTTTGTTTTTCTGATAGCTGCTGCTCGGCAACGGAAAGTTGTGTGTGTAGCGATTCACCTTCGTCGCTTATTTTCTGGTGTTTATTTGAGGTATCTTTGAGCTGCTGTTTTAGTTTGCTAACAACCCCTTTCTGTGCTTCTTTACTGCCTTCTAACTTCCCGCGAAGGATAGATACTTCTTGGTCAGTTTGGCGCTGAGCAGTAATGGCCTCTTCTAGCTTGTTTTTAAGATGTTTAATTTCCTGTTGCCGATCATTGGTTTGTTGGACGGCTTGCTTTTCATTTTGTGTTAGTTTGTCGACGGTTTCTTGTGTGATACATAGTTGTGCTTCAATATTGCTGCGTGTATCGATTGCCTCTCTGAGTTTTTCTTCAAGTTGAGGTATTTGTTTTTGTGGCGAATTTTCTGATAGATCTTTATCTTGCCTCGTTTTTTCTAACTGTGCCTGTAGTTCTGAAATAGTATTTGTCGCATCAATTTTAATCTGCTCGAAAGTGATCATTTTTTCTTGATTGGCTTTCAGATCGTTTTTTTGCTGCGTATCCTGTTCTTTTAATTTAGCAACTTGTTCGATAAGTGTTGTTAAGGTTTGTTCAGTTTCGAGTTTGCTTGTGCTTATTGACGCAGCATTCTCTTGTTCTTCATAGAGTGCAGCTTTTAGCTGTTTAACTTCATCTTGATTATGGTCGCGCAATTCACTTTCACTGCTGTGTGATTGCTTAAGCTCGTTTTGCAGTTTTTCGATTTGTTCATGTGCTTGTAGCTTGGTATGTTTTAGCCGCGTTGCGGATAGTTCTCTCAGCTTGTTGAGTTCTGATCTAAGTTGTTTGATCTGTGCGATATGTTTGGCGCCTAATGGCTCTTCAAAGCCTATGATTTCAGCGCTACTTGGCTCGGTGCCATTTTTAAATTTGGCTTCAGTGTTGAGTTCATCATTGGCCTGAGTGTTGCTATTAGCGGTCACTAATGAATTGTCTACGGAGGCTATGCCATTGTTTAACGCGCGTGAGTTGATGCCATATTGTCTCAGCACAAAAGTGGCGGCGGAACTGGTACGACCGTCATTACAATAGGTAATGTAAGTCGTGTTTTTGTCAAGCAATTCCAGCTTATTACGTAGCTCTGGTATAGGAATGTTGATACTGTCATTGATGCGTTGTGAGCTGTGTTCGGTGCTGCTGCGCGCGTCTAACCATTTGGCACCCTGGTCAATGAGTTCAATGGCTTCGGTGTAGGCAATAGTGTCAACCAAGGGGTCGTTAAGGAGCTCGAGGAAGTCTTTTTTTGATAAACGCATTAGCTCACCGTCAGTCAACATGGTGATGGTGGCGCTGCGTTTGCTTTCAGAAAGCAGGGCGTCTTCACCAAAGCAAGCACCGTCAGCAAGCTCAGCTAACACTTTTTTACTACCGTCATCGGCGCGACGACTGACACGGCAGCGTCCGCGCTTGATGGTGTAATAGGCGTCGCCGTCATCGCCTTGGTTGAGGACAATATCGTTAGCTTTGAGTGGGACTGCTTGCATGCGGGTGAGCATACGCTGGATATTCATGGGTGGCAGTCGCAAGAATGTATCGGACTGGAGTAGTCGCGTCATCCAGTCATTATCATGGTCAGCGCTGATGTCACATACTTCATAGGCACTTTCTTGATGGGTACTAACGTAGGCATCGAGTAAGGTTTTATCGATAAAAGCGACAGTAACACGTGTTTTTGCTAAAGCGCCATTCAGGCGTGGTTGCTGTGGTGACAATGGGTGCATAGCATCATGGCTACCTGCGCGCATGACGGAAATTTTTCTGCCATTTTGTTGTAGCTCAACCTTACCTTCTATCAAGTAAAGTGTGTTTGGGTCGCGGTCACCTTCTTTGAAGATATAACCGCCTTTTTCAACTTGTCTTATTTGTAGGCGAGATACTACCGCACTAAAATTATGAGGTGATAGCCCATCTAGGGGGACAAACCCCCTTAATACTTTATTGTCTATCCGTTGTGCTGCTGCACCCATTTACATTACTACCCCATACTCGCCACGTCATAACAGATTTATACGTAAGATCGGTAATAAAAAGCGTGACATGAATCGCATTTGGTATGGAATAGCCGAAATTTCTGTTCAGTATGAATAGTTGCAGTGCCGATACGTGCTGAGCACAGACATTTGGTGCGTGTAGATGGACATTTTTAGTAACCTGGGAAGGTTACTTGGCTTCTAACTCAGCCCAGTCTGGCTGCTCTTGGCAAGTAGGCGTTCTTTTGTAAGTATTTGCAGAGTGAGCAGAATAGGGTGTGACGACAATAAACACGTTATCATAGGCAATATATTTTTTATCGTCACTATTGACAAGCAAAAGGTAATAGTTATTTCCAATATTGAGATTATTGCTCGTAGCCAGCATCAGGTTTCACGCAAGCATATTAGTGATAATGCATTAAAGGTTTTATCGCGCCTGCGTCGTGCCGGTTACGACGCCTATTTAGTTGGTGGTTGTGTACGCGATCTTTTGATTGGCAAGCTCCCTAAAGACTTTGATGTCTCGACCAACGCACACCCAGAACAAGTCAAAGACGTATTCAAGAACTGCCGGCTGATCGGCCGTCGTTTTCGTCTCGCGCATATTTATTTTGGCAGAGAGGTGATCGAAGTCGCGACATTTCGTGCGCCACATCATCAAGAAGGCGAAAGTCTTCAGCATGAAGATGGCCGTATTTTACGCGACAATGTCTATGGTACTGAGGAAGAAGATGCCTGGCGTCGTGACTTTACCGTCAATGCCTTGTATTACGATATTGCAGATTTTTCTATACGTGATCATGTTGGCGCGATGGCGGATATCGAATCGCGCACCTTACGTATGATTGGTGAGCCAAGCGAACGCTATAAAGAAGACCCTGTGCGAATGTTAAGAGCGATTCGTTTTGCAGCAAAGCTAGATTTCACCATTGAGCCAGCCACGCAAGCGCCTATTAAAGAATTAGGCAGCATGCTGAAAGACATTCCTTCATCGCGGCTTTTTGATGAATTATTAAAACTTTTTCATGGTGCATCTGCCGTCAAGACATTTCAGTTGTTACGAGACTACGATTTACTGCGTTATTTGTTCCCACTAACCGATGATTATTTTAAACACAATAGAGATAGCGACGCCGAACGTTTAGTCATCGCATCGCTCACAAATACGGATGCGCGTATTGCAGAAGGTAAATCTGTTACGCCTGCATTTTTATTTGCTGCCATGTTATGGGGGCCGATGTTAGCAGAACTTGATCGCATGTCTGACAAAGTGCCTCAATATCAAGCTATACAGATTGCAGCAGACCAGCTGCTTGCTACGCAACTACAGTACACTTCGATACCACGCCGTTTTTCAGTGATGATGCGAGAAATATGGCAATTGCAATCACGTTTTGAGACGCGTTGGGGCAAGCGGCCATGGCGCTTATTAGCGCATCCACGTTTTCGTGCGGCCTATGATTTTTTAGTCTTGCGTGCAAATGCAGGTGAAGTAGAACCAGAATTAGCAACATGGTGGACTGAGTTTCAAGAGTGCGATGAGATACAACAGAAAAAGATGTTGAAGAAAAATGATGGCCCTAAAAAGCGCCGCCGTAAGCCACAGACAGCGGCGTCAGGGTGAATGGCGTAGCCAGACATGAGTGCAGGAAGC
>JAESQP010000004.1 GCA_016765075.1 Gammaproteobacteria bacterium | reverse complement strand
TGAAGCACTGCTGTTGCTCATTGAATTGGGAGCTGATGTTGATTATTACGATAAATCAAAATCTCAAGGAGTCATCAACCAGACAGCCTTTTTATATGCCGGTGCAAAAGGCATGAATGATGCCTTAGCCCTCTTAATGAATGCCGGGGCCAGGCCAGATATTTATAATTACTATGGCGGAACCGCACTCATTCCCGCAGCTGAAAGAGGACATGTGAATACTGTAAAGTTATTACTGGAAAAATCGAATATTGATGTCAATCATGTCAATGATCTTGGTTGGACCGCCTTAATGGAGGCAGTAATCTTATCCGATGGAGGCCCTAGCCAGCAGCAAATAGTCAGGTTACTGTTAACTCACGGAGCTGACTCAGAAATTACTGATAAAGAGGGAATTTCGGTTTTGACACATGCCCGAAATCGCGGCTTTATGGCAATTGCCGAGCTATTAAGTAACTAGTATTTGTGTCACTGATAACGCCGTGTAACATGAGCACCGCTAACAATCGCATGCAGTCGGACAAATTGCTGTGCTCCGCTCCGCAATTTGCCGCTGATGCAAGGCGTTATGTTTAAAAAACCTTTATTTTACGTACGTTTTAGCGTACGCTAATATACAGAGGTAATAAACATGACAATACTTAATGTTACAGAGGCTCGTTCAAAGCTTTACAGTCTCATTGATGAGACCACAGATACTCACCAACCTGTTGTAATTACAGGAAAAAGAGGTAATGCCGTTTTAGTGTCAGAGGATGACTGGAATGCTATTTCTGAAACACTTCACTTGTTATCTGTGCCAGGAATGAGAGAGTCAATTAAAGAGGGATTAAATCAAGGTCTATCTGACAGCTCTAAAGAGCTTGATTGGTGACTTGGGAGTTGGTGTATACAAAGCAGGCTCAAAAGGATGCCAAAAAACTTGCGGCTTCTGGCTTAAAAAATAAAGCACAATTACTTTTAAAAATAATTAAAAACGACCCTTATCAAAAACCACCACCGTATGAAAAATTAGTAGGTGATTTATCAGGCGCATACTCACGTCGAATAAACATTCAACATAGGCTTGTGTATCAAATTTATGAAAAAGAACATGTCATTAAAGTTATTAGGTTATGGACACACTATGAGTAAAAAAAACATAACAAATAGTTCCAGCGGAAATTTACAGCGCGTTTCTTTTGTGTATTCGCTGCGCTCAATTTTACGCAAAAGAACCACGCTGTAAATTGCCGCTGATTTTTGGCGCTAGGCGCTCGGAATAGAGTTTGACTCAAACCAGTTTGATAACCCAGTCTCTGATATATTGTCTGAAGCTAATTGCTCAAAAACCACTACAGTTTCAGGCTCTTTAGCATTTAGTATGATTCCGTTAATTTCAAGAAAAATAGCACCGATGGCAAGAGAAGTTCTTTTGTTTCCATCTATGAACGGATGATTTTTGGCAAGGCCAAAACTATATGAAGCGGCTAGTTCAAACGGAGTTGAACCAGGTTCATATTCGAAGCGCTGCTTCGGCCTTGCTAAGGCAGATTCTAATAAGGTTTTATCTCGAATTCCTGTACCTCCTCCGTGCTCAGATAAAAGCATCTGATGTGCAGAGAAAACGATTTTGGTTAAAACCCAATTTGGCTCTCTCATTATTTAGCAAGCTCATGAAAGGCGTTTCGGTATTTTTTCATTATCTTTTCAGCGGTTTCCATTTGAGCTTCAAAATCTTGCTGATAAGGGGTAAGGGTAAGTCCTTCTGGACTATCCACGAGGTACAAGGTGTCGCCTTTGCTGGCTTTGAGCTTATTAAGCGCTTCTTTTGGAAGGAGAATCCCCATCGAGTTCCCTACAGCAGTAACTTTAACTTTTAGCATAGCGGTACCCTCACAGTCTGTTATAACAAATGTTATAACCTAGTATAGGTGCGCCTAACAAGCGTGGTCAAGCTGACAGTGAGATTGGTCGTTAGGCTTCATGAGAATGGCAACAATCTTATTCTTAATGCCAGATGATCTCTGGGCTAACAATAATAGTCCTTACGTAGGGAATGTATGCCTGACCGCAGATTGTTAATAATCTACTTCGTATTGATGTAGCGAGTATATTAATGCACGGAACCAGTAGCACCGCGCGTCATTAAATCTTGTGCGTTTTGCCGGGCACTGTCGGTGATTTCGGTGCCGGCCAGCATTCGGGCAATTTCTTCCAGGCGGTCTGTTTCGGATAAAATCGTCACGCTGGTATGGGTCATTTTATTAATGACGGTTTTTTCAACTTTGAGTTGATGATGACCCAAGGCGGCAACTTGCGGTAGATGGGTGACGCAGAGTACTTGATAGCTATCACCAACGCGGCGCAGGGTTTGGCCAATGATTTCGGCAATACTGCCGCCAACACCGACATCGACCTCATCAAAAATATAGGTGCCGATTTGGTGGCGGTTAACGTTAATGACTTGGATGGCGAGGCTGATGCGTGATAATTCACCACCGGAGGCAACTTTTGTCATGGGCATAAGATCCTGGCCAGGGTTGGCGCTGACCAAAAACTCAATACGTTCCAGGCCATGTATGCCATATTGGTTTTCGTCCAGGTCACGCAGCGCAATGTCAAAAACGCCTTCGGGCATGCCGAGTTGTTGCATATTGTGAGTGATTTCTGCGCCGAGTTTTTTCGCACTGGCTTTACGTTTTTTGCTGATTTTTTTGGCTAGTGTTAAGTAATCATGACGTGCTTTTTCGATGTCTTGTTCCAGGCTGCCTAGTGTGGCACTTTCATTGTCGAGTTTATTGACTGTTAGGCTTAGCTCATCTTGCAAGTCAAGCAGGGTGTTCGGTTCGACATGGTGTTTGCGTGCCAAACTATGCAGTTCACTCATGCGTGATTCAATTTGGTTTAGCTTTTGTGGGTCATCATCGAGTGAGTCGAGATAGTTTCTTAATTCACCGCTGGCTTCTTGTATTTGTATGTTGGCAGTTTCAAAGCAAGACAGTACATTTTTAAGCTTGTCGTCGAGTTCTGCGGCTTTGCCAAGCTGTACGGTGATTTGGCCAAGCTCGCCAACACTATCGCTATTAATAAATTGCATGGCGCTGTGGCATGTCTCGCGTAATTCACTGGCATGGGCCAATTGTTTGAGGTTAGTTTCGAGTTGTTGCCACTCATTATCTTGCAGCGCTGCATTGACTAATTCGTCTAATTGATAGCGCACCAAATCGAGTTTTGCATTGCGTTCTTGTGCCGATTTTTGTAAGTCGTTTAAAGTCGTTATTAAATTTTTCCATGCCTGGTATTTTTCGCTAACTTGTTTTAACAGGTCGCTATGTTCGGCATAGGCGTCGAGTAACTCACGTTGTACTGAGCCGTGCATCATGGACTGGTGGGCGTGTTGGCCGTGAATATCGATAAGTTTTTCGCCCAGCTCTTTGAGCCATTGAACGGTAACAGGGCTGCCATTGATATAGGCGCGCGAGCGACCATCACTACTGACGGTGCGGCGTATTTGGCAAGTGTTTGCTGCATCAACTTCATGCTCACTTAACCAAGCGATAACATCGGCTTTATCGCTGACATCAAAATCGAGCATGACTTCAGCGCGTTTAGCGCCGGATCGGATGAGGTTATTATTAGCACGATCACCGAGCGCCAGGCCAATAGCGTCGAGTAGTATCGATTTGCCGGCGCCTGTTTCACCCGTAATGGTGGTCATGCCCTTTGAGAAGGCAAGGTCGAGTGTGTCGACCAGAACAAAATCGCGAATGTAGAGTTGGGTAATCATTAGCGACCCGGTGTTGTTCCCCAGCCTAGTTTGGTGCGTAAGGTATGAAAATGATCATGCTCTTTAGGGTGTATTAAATACGTACATTGTTCGCTTTTCTCTACGCGTATTTTATCGCCGTTGATGATTTCGATAGTATTTTGGCCATCACAACTGAGTTTGACTGAGTTCAAGTTGGTGTCGGTAATAACCAGTTCAATCAAGCTATCACCACTCACTACGATGGGGCGATGACTAAGAGTATGCGGACAAATCGGCACCAGGATTACCGCATTGAGCGACGGATGAACGATAGGGCCGCCGCCAGATAGCGCATAGGCGGTGGAGCCTGTTGGCGTTGATACAATCAAACCGTCAGCACGTTGGGTACTGACAAATGCGCCATCAATAAAGGTTTCTAATTCAACCATGCGCGATGATGCCCATTTGTGTACAACGATATCGTTGAGTGCATGGGTTTCAAGAATAATTTCGCTATCACGAATGACTGTGCTTTTTAGTAATGCGCGTTTTTCAGATAAATAATGACCTGCCAGCACATCATCAAGCTTCTCGATCATTACCTTGGGTGTGATATCGGCAAGAAAACCAAGTCGCCCCATGTGAATGCCTAGCAAGGGGGTCTTGGTGTTACCTAAAGCACGTGCAGCAGCCAGCAAGGTGCCATCACCGCCAATGATAACGGCAAGGTCGCAATGCTGGGAAAACCCCGACCAATTCATCACTTCGGCCTTGATGTCCAGTAGCTTAGCCGTTTCCTGTTCGACAAAGACGGCCATATTGCGCTGCGTAAAATAGTCATGCAGCGTATTCAATACGGCGACGACTTGCGGGTCCGATTTCTTGGCGATAAGGCCGATGGTCTTAAATGACGAAGTCATTATTGTTCCTTGTTGAACCACTAATCTAAGTAAACTCGTGCTCTATTATGTTGGCACTGTAAGGTTCGCTGTTTTTTACCCTGTGAACAGAGGATTCTTGCTTGACGGCTCTGATCGTGGTTGCTACTGTCAATTCGCGCTTGGTTACCCAAGACACTACACTAGTGCTTATCCGTATATTATACGGTGATTTACACAGTACGACCTGAACAACGTGAAGATGACATGACTGCAAGGAGTAAATCCTTGATAAACCCGCAGGGTTTTAAGGAAGTGCTTAATCATCCTGCTAAGGGTCTCAGTACGACTGGAACAACGTAAGGAAGTACTTAATGATCCTGATAAGGGTCTAAGTGCTTTTCATTTATTATGGCAACAGAACTTAGCGACAGAGCCAACGCCTTATTAAAAACTCTGGTTGAATCCTATATTAAGGATGGTCACCCAGTTGGGTCGCGTGCGTTAGCGCGTGGTTCAGGCTTAAAATTGAGTCCCGCGACTGTACGCAATGTCATGGTCGATTTAGAAGAAGCCGGGTTGATTGTTTCACCGCACACGTCTTCTGGTCGTATTCCAACAGCGAAAGGCTACCGTTTTTTTGTTGATTCTATGGTTTTGGCGGAACCCATGTCGATTGAGAATGCGGCGGTTGAAGCGTTAAAGGATGAACTCGACAGTGGCCAGTCCGTTAATAATTTGATGTTGGCAGCGTCGTCTATTTTGTCAGGCGTAACCAGTATGGCAAGTGTGGTGATGGTGCCACGGCAAGCTAATAAAAGTCTTAAACACGTCGAATTTCTTGTCTTGGGTGATGATCGCGTATTAGTGATTTTGGTGACCAATGATGATGAAGTGCGCAATCACGTTATCCATACCCCACGTAAATTCACTGCGGCTGAGCTGCAATATATTAGTAATTATTTAAATCAAACATTCGTTGGTCAAGAACTGCCGCATATGCGTAATCGTATTATGACTGAACTGCGTGAGGCACGCGATGATATGGATCGACTCATGCGTGAGGCCGTAGAAATGGCCGACCAGGTACTTAACGCGACGGAGCAAGAAGCGAGTGAAGATTGCGTTATCTCGGGTCAAACCAATTTAATGGGTTATGCCGAGTTATCTAACGTCGATAAGCTACGCCAGTTATTTGAAGCCTTTAATCAAAAACGCGATATCCTCCATGTGCTGGATCAGTGCTTGCAAAGTCCCGGCGTGCAAATTTTTATTGGCGAAGAATCAGGTTATCACCCCTTTGATGACATGAGTGTGGTCACCTCAACCTATGAGCGCGATGGCAAAATTCTCGGTGTGTTGGGCGTTATTGGGCCGACACGTATGCAATATAATCGAGTCATCCCTGTTGTTGATATTACGGCTAAATTACTTAGTTCGGCCTTGAATCAGCGCTAAATATCCTTATATTGACTAGGGAGTCTCTGATGTATCATGGAACACGATCTTGCGCCTAAAATCTTCCAGTTCTTCGTCGCCTAAAGCGCCTACTGTTGGTGCTAATCTTGCCAATAGTCCCGCTATTGACTGCAATTTGCGCCTTGATCTGAAAAATTTTAGACACAATCTCGCTGTCCCAGACACATCAGAGGCTCCCTAGATTGTTGATACATTTCTATTTCTTTTCGTTAAACCGGAAAAACGGGAGTTTTTATAATGGTAGCTGCGCAAGAAGGGCAGGGTTCTACTGCTGAAGACGAGCATGAAGAATCGATAGACGCTAGCAAACAACGTGAAGATGACATGACTACAAGGAATGAATCCTTAATGAACCCACAGGGTTCTAAGGAAGTACTTAATGATCCTGCAGGGATCTCAGTAACAGAAGATGGTTCTAATGCTGACGAGCAACGTATTAACGAGCTAACAGATAGCCTGCTTAGAGCGCGTGCCGAGACGGAAAATGTGCGTCGTCGTGGTGAGCGCGATGTGGCTAATGCCCATAAATATGGTTTAGAACGTTTTGCTAACCAGCTTTTGCCGGTCAAAGATAGTCTTGAGCTGGGGCTGGCGGCGACTGATCAAGTCAACGCTACCATCGATCATGCCAAAGAAGGCATGGATCTGACCCTGAAAATGCTGACCGACGTCATGGCAAAAGCCGCCATTGTTGAGCTCAACCCGCTGGGTGAGAAATTCAACCCTGAGCAGCACCAGGCCATGCAAATGCAGGAAACCGATGAGGCTGAGCCTAATACCGTTATTGCAGTACATCAAAAAGGATATACGCTGAATGATCGGTTGATGCGGCCTGCTATGGTCATAGTTGCCAAAGCAATGGCTGCGAAAACACCTGTAGAGGAATAATTAAATAAAGGACTTATTGGGCCCCTCTGATCGCGTTCGTGGAACGCGACCTTGCTGACTGAAATGTTCCAGCTCTTTGTTGCACCTAAAGGGCACGGTTCGCGCATCTATCTGAAAAACCTCAGTCATCAATCTCGCTGCCCCAGAATTAATAAGAGGTTCCCTTGAATTACGCCTTGAATTATATGGGCTTAACCTTATATAGATAGACATTAGGTGCTCGAGAGTGGGCGCAGGTTTATACGGAGAATAAAGATGGGCAAAATTATTGGTATTGATTTGGGTACCACCAATTCATGTGTAGCCGTGGTTGAAGGCGGAACACCAAAGGTAATTGAAAACTCTGAAGGCGATCGTACGACACCTTCTGTTGTCGCATTTGTTGACGATGATGAAGTATTGGTTGGGCAGTCGGCTAAGCGTCAGGCAGTAACCAACCCGACGAATACACTGTCGGCGATCAAACGCTTGATTGGGCGTAAATTTACCGATGATGTCGTGCAACGTGATATCAAAATGGTGCCTTACACCATCATAAGTGCGGATAATGGTGATGCTTGGGTTGAGGCGGGTGGCAAGAAGATGGCACCGCCTGAGATTGCTGCGCGTATCTTGATGAAAATGAAGAAAACGGCAGAAGACTACCTGGGTGAAGCGGTGACTGAAGCCGTTATTACCGTGCCTGCTTATTTCAATGACTCACAGCGCCAGGCAACGAAAGACGCCGGTAAAATCGCTGGTCTTGAAGTGAAACGTATTATCAACGAGCCAACTGCCGCAGCCTTGGCTTATGGCATGGATAAAAAACGTGGTGACAGTAAATTGGCCGTGTTTGATCTCGGTGGTGGTACTTTCGACGTGTCAATCATCGAAATCGCCGAAGTCGATGGTGAGCATCAGTTTGAAGTGTTGTCGACCAATGGTGACACCTTCCTCGGCGGTGAAGATTTTGATTTACGTTTGATCGACTACCTTGCCGATGAATTCAAAAAAGACAGTGGTATTGATGTCCACAGTGACCCGCTAGCTCTGCAACGTTTGAAAGATGCGGCTGAAAAAGCCAAGATCGAGTTGTCATCGAGTCAACAGACCGATGTCAATTTGCCTTATATTACCGCCGATGCCTCTGGCCCGAAACATCTTAACGTTAAATTGACGCGTGCTAAATTAGAATCTCTGGTTGAGGAATTAATAGAACGTACGATTGAGCCTTGCCGCGTCGCATTGAAAGATGCCGGTTTGAGCACATCAGAAATTGACGACGTCATTTTGGTTGGTGGTCAGAGCCGTATGCCCAAAGTGCAAGAAGCAGTGCAAAACTTTTTCGGTAAAGAACCACGTCGCGATGTAAACCCAGATGAAGCCGTTGCTATGGGTGCTGCTATTCAAGGTGGCGTGCTCTCTGGTGAGGTGAAAGATGTTTTATTGTTAGATGTGACACCGTTGTCTCTGGGTATTGAGACCATGGGTGGCGTTACCACCAAGTTGATTGATAAGAACACGACAATTCCAACCAACGCATCGCAGGTATTCTCAACGGCCGATGACAATCAGACCGCAGTAACCGTGCACGTGTTGCAAGGTGAGCGCGAAATTGCCTCTGCTAATAAGTCGCTGGGTCGTTTTGATCTGGCTGACATTCCACCAGCACGACGTGGTACGCCACAGATCGAAGTGTCTTTTGATATTGATGCTAACGGTATTCTTAACGTGTCTGCCAAAGATAAGGCAACCGGTAAAGAGCAATCGATTGTCATTAAAGCATCAAGTGGTTTGTCTGATGAAGAAGTCGATAAAATGGTTAAAGATGCTGAACTTCACGCAGAAGATGACAAAAAATTTCAGCAGTTAATTGTTGCGCGTAATAGTGCTGACGCATTGATTCACGCAACCACTAAAGCGATGACCGATTTAGGTGATAAATTTGAAGCGGATGAAAAGACCAATATTGAAGCGGCTATTGAATCTTTGCAAGAAGCAATGAAGGGTGACGATATTGCTGATATTGAAGCCAAGACCTCAGCGCTGGGCGAAGCCTCAAGTAAGATGGCTGAACGCGCT
This sequence comes from Gammaproteobacteria bacterium, assembly GCA_016765075.1. Classification (NCBI taxonomy): domain Bacteria; kingdom Pseudomonadati; phylum Pseudomonadota; class Gammaproteobacteria; species Gammaproteobacteria bacterium. The sequence continues at coordinate 2,993 of JAESQP010000004.1, read as the reverse complement.
TATGCTGAGCAGAAAACTGCTGAGGGTGATGCCAGTGCAGCAGATGAGGCAACTGATACAAGCGCGGATGATGGTAATGTTGTTGACGCTGACTTTGAAGAGATTGATGATAAAAAATAAGTCTTAGTGAGTATAATTTTTAGATATCGTTAGTATATAAATAAATATAATAATTAAGGATGGGGCGCTGAGCGAATGTCAAAGCGGGACTATTATGACGTGCTCGGCGTCGAGCGTAATGTTAGCGAGGCAGAGCTAAAGAAAGCCTATCGACGTTTAGCGATGAAATATCACCCTGATCGCAATCAGGGCGATGATAATGCAGAAAAGCAATTCAAAGAAGTTAAAGAAGCTTACGAAGTTCTTAACGATGCGCAAAAACGCGCAGCCTATGACCAGTTCGGCCATGCTGGTCTTGGCGCTGCAGCCGGTGGTGCGGGTGCGGCGGGTGGTTTTAGCGATATCTTTGAAGATGTTTTTGGTGATATTTTTGGCGGTGGGCGTGGTGGCGGTCACCACAGTGTCAATCGTGGCGCCGATCTTCGCTATGACCTAGAGTTGAATCTTGACGATGCCGTGGCAGGCAGCACAGTCAAGATTCGTGTGCCAAGCCGTGTTCGCTGTGGCACGTGTAATGGCTCGGGTGCGAAGAAAGGATCGCAGCCCGTCACCTGCGAAACCTGCGGCGGTCATGGTCAAGTCCGTGTTCAGCAAGGTTTCTTTTCTATTCAGCAGGTATGCCCAAAATGCCAGGGTAAAGGTAAGGTGATTAGCGACCCTTGTGGCACGTGTCATGGTCAAGGTCGTGTCCAGGAAAGCAAGACACTTTCAGTTAAGATTCCGCCGGGTGTTGATAGCGGTGACCGTATTCGCCTTAGCGGTGAAGGCGAAGCAGGTGAGCATGGCGGGCCAAGCGGTGATTTATACGTCCAGGTTCGTGTTAAGTCCCATGCCTTATTTACCCGAGACAATGCTGACCTTGTCTGCGAAGTGCCTATTGATATCGTCATAGCGTCGTTGGGTGGCGAAATTGAGATCCCCACGTTGACGGGTCGGGTGCGACTGAAAGTGCCTGCTGAGACACAAACTGGCAAAGTATTTCGTCTGCGTGGTAAAGGTGCGCGTACAGTTCATAGTGATCGTCTCGGTGATCTTCTATGTCACGTTAGTGTCGAAACCCCGGTCAATCTTAATAGTGAGCAAAAAACATTATTAAAAGAATTACAAAAAACGATGACTGAAAGCAATCAGGAACACAGTCCAAAGTCTAAATCTTGGCTGGACAGTGTCAAGAAAGTGTTTGATGATATTCGCTTCTCCTGATTGGGGAATTTAGCACCAACAGTAGGCGCTTGAGGCGAGGCACACCATATATGACAAAAATAGCGATAGCAGGTGCAGGCGGCAGAATGGGCCGCCGTTTAATTGAAGCTTGCGCGCAACACCCTGACCTTCGTTTGGCAGCGGCTGTGGAATACACCAATCACGCTACGATTGGTAGTGATGCTGGTGTCGTTGCTGGCCTTGAGTCTTCTGGCGTTAAAATTAAAGACGATATGGCCGGTGCGACGCGCCTTAGTGATGTGCTGATCGATTTCACCTTGCCTAATGTTACTGAAACCAACCTTAAGTTGTGCCGTCGTCATAATTGTAAAATGGTTATTGGTACCACTGGCCTGAGTACTAAGCAACAAGATTTAATTCGTCAGGCATCTGAAGACATCGCCATTGTCTTTGCGCCGAATATGAGTATTGGTGTTAACCTTTGCTTTCGTTTACTTGAAATTGCAGCAAAAGTGCTTGGTGATAGTTCTGATATTGAAATTATTGAAGCCCACCATCGCAATAAAGTCGATGCGCCGTCAGGTACCGCTTTGCGCATGGGGGAAATCGTCGCTGATATGTTAGGCCGTAATCTTAAAGATTGCGCAGTTTATGGCAGAGAAGGTCGGACTGGTGCACGTGATGACAAGACCATTGGTTTTGAGACCATTCGTGCAGGTGATATTGTCGGTGAACACACCGTTATGTTTGCCTCAGAAGGTGAAAGAGTGGAAATTACCCATAAAGCATCTAGCCGTATGACCTTTGCTAGCGGTGCTGTACGTGCCGCTAGCTGGCTAGTACAACATGATAAAGGCTTATTTGATATGCAGGATGTACTTAGCCTACGCGACTTATAGTGTTGCGTCTTTAATCGCTATTCTACTTAGGGTATGACACTAGCCCGTATTTATCGCTAGGATAATGAACTCTCACTTGATCTTTAATTTTACAGCGACAATCTTCGGTCGGAAATGTGGCCAGTATTCCACTGCCTTAGAAATCCCACCGTTCTCGGTACTCCTTTGTAGGGTGGCCTCTGCGCGATCATCTTGTCCCCTAGTGCGAAATTCAAGCTAGATGGTTGACGCTTATATCCCAATTGATTGTAGCTTGCACGATTACATCGAGATCGCTTGTCTAAAACAGTACCAGGTCAGACTCGATCTGGTTGATTGCTCAGAAGTTTGTGCTATCGCCGAATCGACAGAAACCCGCTCAGATAAGTCGGAATGGCTGATTCTGCGTGATGGTAAGAGTCGACGCAGTGTTCGGCTTGACACAATCATGACGCTGACGCCACTGACTGAAGGCGCAGATTTTGATCGAATTGTTTTACGCGACAAGCTTGACTCAGGACATTAATTTAAGTCACTCCTACATGGGCATGGGCATAGACATCAGGGGTGACGATAGCGTAAAATTCTGTCTCAATCACGCGGGCTGTAAAGCGCTGGCGTAATCAGTGTGGCTACCTATTGGGGTAGCGCACTATCAGGCGGGAGGCGATGGTTTACATCCCCCCGTTTTTTTATGGCTGGTAGTTTTGTTCGGGGGTATAGGGTCTGTTGAGGATTCATTTTCATCACTGCTGGCGACGCTTTTTTTGCCCCACAAGGCGCAAGGAGCGTAGTGTAGTGGTGTTACATAAGCGACTGGCAACGCAGTGG
>JAESQP010000003.1 GCA_016765075.1 Gammaproteobacteria bacterium | reverse complement strand
TTGTTGTTTACTGGAGAGCTTAGAAAACTCCTCTGTCGAGAGTGTGCTGAGAGGCCCACGATATTTGCTCCAATTTCCATTGGTAGAGTGATGAAAATTATGATGTTGAGACCACACATATTGAGGCATGCCGCATAGCACCCCAAAAATAAAACCACTCAATTTATTTAAGCCAGAGGAATAAAATAAACTGTTGTGACCTGCTTCATGCATTAACACGAATATGCGTAGTAAAAATAAAATTAAAAAACACACACATAATGCAGTTAGCCAATATGAAATTTGCAGAAAATGAATGGCTAAATACCAAAGTAAAAAATAAGGTACTAACGTATTCAATATCTGAATAGATGCCTTGATATTACAAGACTTAGAGTATTTCGAAATTAATTCGGTTTTATGTTCTTTCAAGCGGGCAACGGAGTCAACGTTCATGGATTGCTATTAAATTTACTATTGTTGATAGGCGGGGAGGGCAAATATTCTTTTGTCCGCGGAACTATAGCATATAGGTATACTGTCTCGCTCTATATAGCCAACCTAGTCAGTAGGTTGGTTTTCTCAAGAACATGTCATCAAGGGGTTCGTGAACTGAAAGAGGGCGAGAAACTAATTAAGCTGGATTTCCAGATGCTCCCCCTCAAGGGTGGACAAAACCGAACTTCGGGGTATAACGCCGTATCGTGTCACCTGAGACTGTTTTCAACAGCCTGTTAGATGTTCTTGAGCTAGGGTTGGGGGACTGTCGGGTTTAGGCAAATAGGTTAAGAAGGTCAATTAGCTTAATACGACAATAATAAGTTAAGAAAATTATGGTTTAGTCCTTAAAAATTTATTGAGTTGAATTGTATGCGGTTTTTAGATTTAGTTTTATCGAGTGTTGGAATAATTATTCTTTTTCCTGTGATGTTATTCATTTACATAATTAGTTTATTTGATACGGGTAAGCCATTATTTTTTCAGGTACGTGTTGGTCAGGATAAGCGGGCATTTACATTAGTTAAGTTTCGAACTATGCGAGTCGACACGCATTCGGTTGCAACGCATTTAGCTGAAAGTGCTTCTGTAACGACTCTAGGCCATTTTTTGCGACGCACTAAACTTGATGAATTGCCTCAACTTTTTAATGTATTTATTGGTCAGATGAGTTTGGTGGGGCCGCGGCCATGTCTATTTAATCAAATTGAGCTGGTGGACTATCGAGCTGAGCGGAGTGTTTATAAGGCTAAACCTGGTATTACGGGGTTGGCGCAGATCAATGGTGTGGATATGTCTACACCGAAAAAGCTATCAAAGTATGATGCATTAATGCTTCAACATTTGAATATAACTAGCTATTTTTATTATATATTTTCTACTTTTCTTGGGCGCGGCCAAGGTGATCGTGTGAAAAGCTATTAAGTATAATGTGGGCTAAATTCATTGCTTACAGTTAGGCTTTTCGCCCTGAGACCTGGCTTTGTTATAAATGATCATGGCGTCTGGCATGGCTTTATTTAGATCGGCAATGCGGGTGGCATTGGAGGGGTGAGTAGACAGTAACTCGGGTGGCGCTTTACCGCCTGATGCTTTTGCCATGTTTTGCCAAAGTGGTACGCTTTGACGTGGATCAAAGCCGGCACTGGCCATATAAACCAACCCAAGGATGTCGGATTCGCTTTCTTGTCCTCTACCGTAGGGCAATAAAATGCCTACTTGTGCACCGAGACCGAGTAAGCCCAGCAGTTGTTGTTTTTCTCTGCTGGCGCTGCCAGCAAGTATTTGTGCTGCGGCTAAGCCAACCTGGGTCAGGGTTGATGCAGACACTCTGGCGTTACCATGGCGTGCGGTGACATGAGCAATTTCATGGCCGATAACCGTCGCTAATTGATGTTGGTTTTTGGCAACGCTAAGCAGGCCTGTGTAGATACCAATTTTGCCGCCGGGTAGTGCAAAGGCATTGACTTGTTCGCTATCAAATACTGTCACTTCCCACGCCTTATCAGGTTCAACTTTAGCAACGATTGCATCGGCGATACAGCTAATATAAGCATTCGATTTTGAATTTTTAGAGATGGGCGTACCTTTTTTTGTTTCTTGGTAAGCGGCAGCGCCCATTTGTGCCATTTGTGATTCGGGAAAGAGTAATATTTGTTTACGTCCGGTGGGGGAAGTTGAACACGCGCTTAGAAAAAGGGATAACAATACGAAGGCGATAGCTGCGATTTTAAATGCGGGGTTGTGAAATTTTAGTGTTGAGTTGAATTTCATCATTTGTCTGTCCCAGTTTGGCTTTACTGTAAACCTAGTATATCAGGTGAAACTGAACTATTGCTTACCCTGCAGTTGTTCCAATACCGCTTCGTTTTCAAGCGTTGAGGTGTCTTGTGTAATGGCTTCGCCACAGGCAATGGCGCGCAGCAGGCGACGCATGATTTTTCCTGAACGGGTTTTAGGCAGGTTGTCGGCGTAGCGAATTTCCTTAGGTTTTGCGATAGCGCCAATTTGTTTACTCACCCATTGCTGCAACTCAGCGCTCAGTTTGTTATCAACGCCACCCTCTGGGCGCTGCCCTTTTAAGACGACATAGGCAACGATGGCTTCGCCCGTGAGTTCATCGGGTCTGCCAACAACGGCTGCTTCGATCACTAGCTCGTGAGCGACTAACGCTGATTCGATTTCCATGCTGCCGAGACGATGGCCAGAGACATTCAATACATCATCGATGCGCCCCATGATCCAGTAATAACCGTCTTTATCGCGGCGCGCACTGTCACCGGCGACATAATACTGATGATTAAAACGCTGCCAATAGGTTTCGCGATAGCGTTGATCATCGCCCCAGATCGTACGTAGCATAGATGGCCAGGGTTTTCGTATCACGAGATAGCCACCTTGGTCAGGCTCTGTTATTTCATTGCCTTTTTCATCAACAATCGCGACATCCATACCAGGCAGTGGTCGTGTACAGGAGCCGGGCTTGGTGGCGACAATACCAGGTATGGGTGCAATGACAATAGCACCGGTTTCGGTTTGCCACCAGGTGTCAACAACAGGGCAACGCTCTTTGCCTATGACACGGTGATACCACATCCATGCCTCTGGATTAATAGGTTCACCTACGCTGCCTAATAAGCGTAATGAGGATAGATCATAACGGTTAGGAAAGTCATCACCCGCTTTCATCAAGGTACGAATAGCTGTAGGTGCGGTATAAAAAACCGTTATTTTATGGTCTTGACAGAGCTTCCACAAACGACCGGCGTCGGGTACAGTCGGCGCGCCTTCATACATGAATAGAGTCATCCCTAGTGCGAGTGGGCCATAGGCGACATAGGAATGTCCAGTAACCCAGCCAACATCAGCGGTACACCAATAAATATCGTTGTCTTGTGCGTCGAACACCCATTTCATGGTCATAATGGTGCCGAGCAAGTAGCCCGCGCTTGAGTGTTGAATACCTTTTGGTTTACCAGTAGAGCCAGAGGTATACAAAAGAAACAGGGGGTGCTCGCTGTCGACCCACTCAGGTGGGCAGTCATTGCTGATGGATTTAGTTACTTCATGCCAGTAGACATCACGTCCTGACACCATGGCGATAGCTGCTTCGGTGCGTTTTAAAACGAAGACAGTTTCGACGCTGCGACAGCCTAGCGATAGCGCTTCATCACAGGCTACCTTTAAGGGGGTGATCTTGCCGCCGCGGTAGCCACCATCAGCAGTGATAACTGCTTTTGCACCAGCATCTTCTATGCGATTTTTTAATGCCTCGGCAGAAAAGCCACCAAACACGACGGAATGGATTGCGCCAATTCGTGCGCAGGCCTGCATGGCAATGACTGCTTCAGGTACCATCGGCATATAGAGCACGACGCGATCACCGTGTTTTATGCCATGAAGTTTAAGTGCATTAGCAAAGCGACAAACGGCACTATGAAGTTCGCGGTAAGTAAGTGTTTGCTTGTCGCCACGTTCACCTTCAAAGAGTATGGCGGTTTTATCAGCACGATCAATCAGATGACGATCGATGCAGTTGTAGCTGACGTTAAGCCTGCCGCCGTCGAACCACCGATAGTATGGCGCATCGCTGTCATCGAGTATTTTACTAAACCGTGTTTGCCAGTCGATTTCGTTACAGGCTAACTTAGCCCAAAACGCCTCATGGTCATCGTTAGCGGTTTGGTAAAGCACTTCTAGATTGCGCGGGTTACTGATTGATGCGTTTTCGACAAATTTTTCTGGGGGTGAGAAACTACGGTTTTCTTGCAGTATGGAATCTATGGTGTTTTTTGTCGGTTGTTCAATCACCTTGTGTAGCCAATATTTCTGAATAAATATGTATTAGCGACTCACTTGTTTTTCTTTGATTTCATCAAGTGTTTTACAATCGATACATTGGGTTGCAGTAGGGCGTGCTTCAAGACGGCGAATACCAATATCAATACCACAGGTTTCACAATAGCCATAATCGTTTGAGTCGAGCAGGTCTAGAGACTCATCGATTTTTTTAATGAGTTTACGTTCACGATCGCGTGTACGTAGTTCGATAGTGAACTCTGACTCTTGGCTAGCTCGATCATTTGGGTCAGGGAAGTTGCTGGCATCATCTTGCATATGGTGCACGGTACGATCAACCTCCTGCATAAGTGCACGTTTCCACGTGTTGAGAATATTACGAAAATGCGTGGTTTGCCCTTCGCCCATATAAGCTTCGCCACGTTTTTCCTTGTAAGGAGCAATCGGCGTATCGCCCATTGCTAATATGTCTGTACCTTCAAGTGCTGCTTGTTTTCTGTTGGTACTAGTCGTCCTTGCTTTAGGCTTTGTCGATGTTGTTATTCTTGCTGATGCTGCTTTCACTGGAACCTTCTTTTTTGGAGTGGTTTTTTTGGCAATGGTTTTCTTTACGGATATTTTTTTAGGTGTCACCTTTTTTTTTGCTGGCACTTTTTTAGCTACTGCTTTCTTTTTTGAAGTGGGTTTTTTGGCTATTTTTTTGGCGGGTGTTTTTACAGCCACTTTTTTTACCGCACTTTTTTTAGATGTGCTTTTCTTGACACCACTCTTTTTCAGTGCTGCTGCCTTTTTTATGACCTTTTTCTTGGCCGTTTTTTTAGTTGGCGCCTTTTTCTTTTTAGCTTTAGGCATCCCATACTCCCCACTCGACACAATAAACCCTACTTTATAGCATACTCGCGTGCTGTGACCAAGCTTGAAATTAAGTGTACAGGCTAGTGTCGTGTCAACCGTATAATGATGGGCTCAGAGCGATGCAAACAGTCCAAGGCAAGATAGCAATAGTGGTTGCACCAACAGTAGGCGCTTTAGGCGGCGCCGCATTGGACTGTTTGCATCGCTCCCTTCGGGCGAGACAAGAAGCGGCCATCTACTGTGTTGCGCTCGCTTGAGTTAGCTACGGCTAGTTCTGCGCTCGCGCGCCTCGCCTAAAGCGCCTACTGTTGGTGCATATGACCGCTTCTCGTCTCGCTGAGATCGTCATTATACGGTTGACACGACACAGCATAGGGGCGAGGTTTGCTATGCTGGCGCGCTGCTATTTTTAGTGCTTATTATTGTGTGTTTATACACCGAAAGGGGATGTGATGAGTGGTTTTGATGCCTATCTATTTGATGTCGATGGGACTTTGGCTGATACAGAACGTGATGGTCATTTGGTTGCATTTAATCAAGCGTTTACCGATGCTGGGCTTGCTTGGCATTGGTCGATTGAGCTTTACCTTGAATTGCTAGCGGTGACGGGTGGCAAGGAACGAATGCTCCATTATCTAGAAAAGTATGACCCGCCTTTTGCGGATATTTCGATTGATTTAGAGGATTATTTTGCTTCACTGCATGCTGCCAAGACCGATCATTTTAAAGATATGGTCGATAGCGGTGCTATCACGCTACGTCCAGGTGTTGAAAGATTGCTCAACGAAGCGCGTGCACAAAAACGACGTTTGGCCATTTCAACGACAACGACTTATAGCAATGTAACGGCTTTGCTCAGCAACACTTTGGGTAAGGAGTCGATTGCCTGGTTTGAATTGATCGCAGCAGGTGATGTGGTGCCAAAGAAGAAACCGGCAGCAGATATCTATCACTACACACTTACGGAAATGGGACTTGTTGCAGAACAGTGCCTTGTTTTTGAAGATTCTCGTAACGGAATTCTTGCCTCAAAAGGAGCAAATTTAACGACAGTGATCACAGTCAATGACTTTACCTTGAATCATGACTTTAATGGCGCTGAACTGGTGGTATCAGACCTTGGCGAGCCTGATAGCGCGATGCGGGTGCTGGGTGGTAGCCAGTCACAGCACTTTGCTGACGTGTCGATGCTTGATGTGGCAACGCTAGATCGTTTGCGTTAGTTTTTAATGCGCAATTTACGACGCGTATTGGTCGGATGGTGGTACCAGGAGAATAAATTGATAAGCTGGCACAAAACTTCTTTCTCACAACTTCTACGCTTGCTCAGTATGTACATTAGTTGTGTTTGAGATGCTGTTTTATGTGAGCTGAAAAGCTGCCAATTGCAACTACAGTAACGGCACGACTATACTAACTAAGGCCGTCATTCAGCTTGGTTTTGAAGTGCCGATAATACCATACTAAGAGTAGGGGCTTTAAGCGAGGTGCGTTTTACATTTATACACGTTGCTCAGTATTAAGTGATGAGCCAAGTGCTGGTTGATGAGTTGTTGGCGCAAATAGCAGTGGCGCTAACGCCAGGGAATGATTTTGGCCTCAATCAGTCAAACCCTATGTACGGTTTGCCTACACAATCGAATTATCGCGTTTAGGTGAGGGTGTCGAACGATTAGCAGCTTATTTGAAACGATCCCGTTAAGTTGCATTCAGTATAAGGATACTATGATAAAATTGGTCATTGTGGCGGATTCTTACTGATGAAAATAATACCCGAAACTATTTTAGTTGTATTGCTGACGAGCTTACTGACAGTTAACACTGTCTTTGCCCAGACCTTTGCTCTGCCGCCTGCGGGTACCGATGTAATTGGCAAGATCGATTATATCTATGCCAAATACGAAGACACGTTGGCTGATATAGCACGTGAGTGGGGGCTGGGTTATGAGGAGATCGTGCGCAGTAACCCGGATGTTGATCCATGGCTGCCGGGCGCAGGCACCAAGGTTACTTTGCCGACCCAATATGTCTTACCGCAGGCACCACGTGAAGGCATTGTGGTTAATATTTCTGAGATGCGGCTTTATTATTACCCTAAGGCATTGAAAGATACGCCGCGTCAGGTGGTAACTTACCCAATTAGCGTTGGCCGGGTTGATTGGGCCACACCGCTTGGTCTTACCAAAATAGTGAGTAAGCGTAAAGATCCTACTTGGCGCCCACCAGTATCAATTCGCAAAGAGCATGCTGAACAGGGCGACCCATTGCCCGCAGTGGTGCCGCCTGGCCCAGATAACCCGCTAGGTAAATTTGCCTTGAACTTGGGCATGCCTAGTTATCTTCTTCACGGTACCAATAAACCTGCGGGTGTGGGTATGCAGGTAACGCATGGTTGTATACGCCTTTACCCGGAAAATATTGAGGCCTTGTTTGCGTCGGTTGATGTTGGTGTCCAAGTACGTTTGGTCGATCAACCTTACAAGGTCGGTTGGCTAAATGACCAACTGTATTTGGAAGTGCATGAAGCATTAGGGCAAGACCCTGATAATAATGGATCGAATAAGACGCCTGTTGTTAAGGCAATCATTGATGCAACCAAAGAACATGAAGCGAGTATTGAATGGGCACGCTTGAGTTTGATTGTTGATAGGGCAGATGGAATGCCAGTGGTAATCTCGTTAGCAGCAGCTGAAAAACCTGGACAAGTCGTTATGCCTGAAAAAGTTGTTATGTTGGAACCGTAGTGTTTTTCAGAGCAACAAAAAAAC
>JAESQP010000002.1 GCA_016765075.1 Gammaproteobacteria bacterium | reverse complement strand
GAAAAAGGCACCGTGTTCCTTATGGGCATTGTCAAGCGTGATGAAGGGCACCGCGCCGCACAACGCACCAGCAAAATTAAAGGTGTCAAACGTGTCGTCAAAATATTTGAATATCTTGACTAGTGTGGTGTAACGGATAAAGGGCGCCTATCAGAGGCCCACAAATGACTCAAGACAAGGCGTAGCCTGCAATTAAGGGTTGTATATCCCTTGGTAAAGGCTACAACGCAGTATTGCGTCATTTGTGAGCCTCCCTTCGGGCGCAACGAGAAGCCATCATCTGCTGCGTTGCGTTGCTTGTAAAGGGCGCGCCATTCCCTGCGCAACGCGCCTTGCAGCTAATGGCTTCTCGTTGCGCTGATAGGCGCCCTTTATCCGTTACACCACATAGAGCCTGGCTTTAAAACAAAAACTACTTTACCAGTTTGAGATGTGGCTTGTTGGGTCTTAGTCCTGGCGATTTTGATGGATTAGGTGAATCCGGCGGGATCGTGCCACCTTCTTCATTGAAGACCATACCTTGACCATTTTCACGAGCATAAATAGCAAGTATGGCACTGATTGGCACATTAATCGGCATTGCTTGGCCAGAAAAACGTGCGCTGAACTCGACCGCCTCATTGCCAAGGCTTAAGCCCTGCACCGATTGACCACCAATATTGAGCACAATCTTGCCATTCTCAACGTAATCCTGTGGCACTACCGTTGAGGGCGCCTCGGCATTAACCAGTACATACGGCGTGAGATCATTTGCGCTAATCCATTCATATAATGCCCGAATGAGATAGGGTCGCGACGAAGTCATGACTTGCGTTGTCATAAAGCTATTCTCATTAAGGAGCCTCTGATTAAGTCTGGGCGGAATACCCCGAGAGCCTGCCCCCGCGAAGGCGTGGGGGTACGTAGTAGATTAAGAGCCAAAATATTCACATTCAAGGCGCGACTCGCACGTAATAGTACGCTATTGCGCCCTGAAGAAATGCGATAGCATTCCTGATGAAGTGCCCTTGGGGTGCGAAGATTCATTCGTAACGAAGAAGTTGGATGTTTTGGACTCAAGATTTTCGTTCATGACTTGATCAGAGGTTCCTTAGCGTAACGCTCGTTCTTGTGCTGACAGGCTAGCCTGAAATGTTGCTCTAGAAAATAATCGCTCGGCATAGTTTAAAACTGGCTGCGCCTCCCTAGGAAGTTTGATATCGTAATGCTGCAGGCGCCAAAGCAAAGGAGCAAAATAACAATCAATCATGGTGAACTCGCTACTCATAAAATAAGGTGCCTGGCTAGACGCCGAACCAAACATGGGCGCCAACACCGCCAAACCATCAGTAATTGATTGCCGTGCTTGAGCCGCCTCGCTCTTACTTCCGTGCTCTAGTTTGTCTAAGGCACAATACCAATCACGCTCGATACGGTAAAGCATAAGGCGCGTCTTAGCGCGCGCAACTGGATCAATCGGCATCAACGGTGGGTGTGGAAAACGCTCATCGATATATTCAACAATTAACCTCGAATCGTACAATGCCAACTCACGGTCAACTAACGTCGGTAACATCTGGTATGGATTCAACTCCAGCAAGTCTTCAGGGTAGTCACCATCCTCAACATCAATAACATCAATAGCAATATTCTTTTCTGCCACCGCCAAACGTGTACGATGACAACGAGGGCAAAGGGCATAGCAAAACAAGGTCATTCCAGGTCGCTTGCTAAGGGCTAAAGTCATATATTCTCTCGATTAAAAGGTGCTGAGTCAGCAATTACCTGGGATTATAGCGCATCGAGCAATAACGCTTTGGCTAAGGAAGCTCTGAACAAGTCATGATTGTTTTATTCTGGCTAAAATCGCCCCAATGGGTGTCGAAGATCGCAGCAATAGAGCGACTATTACCGCTCACTTCGACACCCATTGGAACAATTTTATCTCAGCCTAAATTCAACCAGACTTATTCAGAGCTTCCTTAACGTATGCCACGCTGTGCTTTTACCGTTTCGTAGGCCTGCTTAATTGCATGCGTTTTCTCGGCGGCAAGCTTCATCATCTCTTCTGGCAAGCCCTTGGCGACCAATTTATCAGGGTGATGCTGATTCATTAATCGACGGTAGGCTTTTTTTACTTCGACATCACTGGTTTTACTCGAAACATCCAACACCGCATAGGCATCTACCAATGACGGACGCGATGCGCTTGTTCCAGCATGCGGCTCAAATTGCGCCTTAACCATTGCCTCAAGATGAGCGAACTCATGGGCTGAAAAGCCTACGCCAATGCATACCCGACGCAATAAATCACGCTCAGCGACACTAAAATCACCGTCCGCATACGCTGCCGAAATCTGGATTTCCATAAACATACGCAGCAACGTCGTACGACGATGACATTCACGACGAAATTGTACTAACACCTCGTCAAGCAAAAAATCATCGTCACGACCTTGCCTGAATAAGTCGCGCGCCAATTGCCGCTGCTCACTATTGAGATTCATACGCGCCATTACCTGCTCGGCCATATCAATCTCATGCGCTGACACCGTGCCATCGGCCTTGGCGATATGACCCATCACAGCAAACGTCGCCGTGAAAAATGCCATTTGCACACGCTCTTGTGAGGCCTGACCGAGGCCACCCTCAAGCACACTAAACTGACTCAGCCCACGGTCAAGGTTATGACCCAGCGTCGCACCCAGTAAAGCGCCCAGCGGCCCGCCTAAAGCAAACCCAAAAGCACCACCAACAATCTTGCCCCACCAACTCATCAGGGGGCGCTCTCAATCAATAAGGCCGCCCTGCTGAGCCTGTTTTTTTGCCCAGCTAGGCAGAACAAGTGCGGTGTAGTGGTGCTACACAAGCGAGCGATTACGTGCCCTAGGGGTATAACGCCGCTGGGCAGAAAAACAGATCCTGCCCTTTGGGTTGCACCTTCAATGACGCCATGCTGCGTTGTTCGTCGTTCATTTGGAACCACCAAATCTCTCTCCTCTCGCCTTGCACCCCAAGGGCACTTCCTGCGGGGCGCCTGGCGTCATTGAAGGTGCAACAGGGCGGCCTTATTGATTGAGAACGCCCCCTAGAACCTCATTCACTCAAGTTTACTATCAGCTCATCCGATAACTACTGGTACTCCAACAAGGTAGTATTGATGAGTTCAGCGAGCCGGCAAGGCGTTAGCCACAAGGCGCGTCTCGCCGTGAAGGGCGAGCCCCTTTGCAAGAGACGCAACACCGTGAATGACGCCTTGCCGACTCGCCCGCAGGGAGTCTACCAAATGCGTCCATGCCGCGTTGCCGTGCTTGACAATGGAACAACCATTGTCTGCGTACGACGCCTCGCCTGGACGCATTTGGTAGGCTCTGAACCCATCAATACTACCTTGTTGGAGTACTAGATCAACGATGCCGGTTGATCTAAAGAAAAACGTAACCACTAAACCAGCTCAAACTCAAAGCATAACGCATGTGATTAACCAATGCCGCAAATAGAACTCACCAAAGTAGCGCCAGGAATGGTGCTCGCCGCCGATGTCATTGGATCGAGCAACAAAATCCTCGTAACAGCTGGATCAGTACTCTCCCTGCGTCATATTAAACTACTGAAAACACGCGCCGTCACCAAGGTCGAGATTCATGAGATTGCGCCTCCAACTGGTAACAAAGCACCCCAAGAACACGCTGAAACCAAACCCGAATTACTAGCAATAATGACACAACGCTTTCGTGAGAATGACGATCACCCTTTTATTAACGAATTAAAAAAAATCTGGCTCAGCCAGGTCAACAAGTAATAATGTCTCAGCTCAGCCCACATGAACTCATCATTAGCAGCGTCGAGCTCAATTCATTACCCGAAATCTACAGCCAGATTAATGACCTGATTAATGACCCATATTGCTCGGCCAACGATATTAGTAAAATTATCAGCAACGATCCCAGCTTAACGATGCGTTTGTTAAAGTTAGTCAACAGTCCTTTCTATGGTTTTCCATCACAAATTGCCACCGTTACGCGGGCTATTGCCATCATCGGCATGCAGGAATTACGCGACCTCGTGCTCGCTACCTCGGTGACACGCATGTTTACCGGCATACCCAGCGACCTTGTCAATATGTCCCAGTTCTGGCGCCAAAGCATTTATTGTGGTTTAGTCGCGCGCGCCATTGCTGGCCGTTGCACCCCCGTGTCAAGCACGGGGCAGGCCCCGCGAAAGCATGGGGGCACACGTAGCAACAACAAAAATGGCGAACGACTTTTTGTTGCCGGCATGCTGCATAAAATTGGCTCATTAGTGATATACAAAAAAATACCTGAGCTCTCACGCGAAGCGATTAGCCGTGCCCAATTTCATGGCGAAGTATTGTACAGAGCAGAAAATAATGTGATTGGCTTTAACCATGCCGACGTTGGCGGCGAATTAATACGCCAATGGAAACTACCAAAAAACCTTGAAACCGCCATTGAACACCACCTCTTCCCTTCACAAAGCCTTGATGACAGTAGTGATACTGCCATCGTACATTTAGCTAATCTGATCACCACCACACTGCAATCGAGTAATGAAGAAGTCATCCCCCCACTTGACCACAAAGCCTGGGGTAATGCTGGCTGTGCCGTCGAGCTAATCGGCCCAATCGTTGATGAAGCCAACACTCAATTAGCCCAAACCTACTCACTGGTGCGCTGCGACCACTAACAACACGTCATAAGTGACTGATTTTTTATCTAATCGCCAGCAAAACCTTCTCATAGGCCTGATCTTTCACGCGATCGTGGTAGAATTCCCATTCTCCCATTCCCATATGGGGCAAGCTATTGAATAATTTGATGAGGACAGGAACATCATGGGTAAACTGGATCACTTTGCGTTTCTAATAGGGCTAGCCTTTTTTGCGGGTATGGCAAGCTTTGCTGGGCTTCATAATAATGGCTGGTTTGTCGCCTTATCATGTTTGTTTTTTGTCGCAACCTACGTCTTCGTCGCCCTGTTTGCGCCACGAGGAAAAGAAAAAGCCTAGGAGGAGGAGGTTATCGGACTTAGGATAGATCTGCTACGTTGAGCCCTTTTAGCCTATTTTTTCGATCCTTTTCATCGCGCTAAGAGCGCCTACTGTTGGTAAATATGCTCAATACTTACCCAACGGAAATGCCCCCGGAGTGCAAATAACCAAAAAAATGGGCTGGCACCCCAAGGATCGCTCGAAATGAGCTTCTCGCACGACAAACTCCTAGTCTTTATGCGCGCCTACAAGCCGTAGAGACAGGTGATTAGCAAACAAGCTAAAACCGCATACTGGTACAAACCAACCTGATACTTGGATTGCTCGTGGTTGTAATTTCAGCAAGCCGACCTTATCTCTAAGGGATGTTAACAACCATCTAGCGACTATGTAGGAAAGTAAGTACTTGGCACCAACGATCATATCAATAGAGGTTAAACCTAAATAAATCAGTTGAATCGTAGTGAGAACGTCTAAAGTGGTGAAGGTAACGTGTTTTTGCTAATTTTAGGCAATCGCATAGTCACTCTACGAGTGAGCCTACAATTAGCAAAAAACACATTAGATTTAGTGCATTAGGCGTTCGCAGTAGATTCAACTGATTTATTTAGGTTAAACAGGATTGCGCATTATGACATCGGCAAAAACACAACAAACAACAGATATGAACATTGAAGAACGCATTAGCGATCTTAATGCTCGCTATCACAACTTGAGCCCAGAAGAGCGGGTAGTTAAGCTCTACCAGGACTTCGCCTCAGAAGAGGTCATGCTGACGTCATCGTTTGCCACCAATTCAGCCTTCATGCTACATCTGTTTTCATTGCATGCCCCGCATCAATTAATTCACTTTATTGATACCGGCTTCCACTTCCCGGAGACATTAGAATACAAAAATAAGCTGACTGAACTTTACCAGCTAAAGGTCGAGGATGTGCATCCAGACGAACAGCAAAACAAATACTCTGCCAATGAAGCGCTGTGGAATAGTGACCCCGACTTATGCTGCTCTATTAATAAGGTAGCACCACTGCACAATATCAAAACTAATTACACTGTTTGGGTATCCGGCCTTATCCGCTGGCAAACCGAGCATCGCGCCAACCTCGATATATTTGAATATCGTAGCGGTATGATTAAGTTTTATCCCTTGCTAGACGTTAGCAAAGAACAGCGTGACGCTTATATACGTGACCATAAATTACCATTTCACCCCTTGGTCGCCAAAGGTTATTCTTCTGTTGGCTGTACCCATTGCACCAAACCTGGTGATGATCGATGTGGTCGTTGGGTCGACACCGAGAAGCTAGAATGTGGTCTACATTTATAAGCCCCATCTGTAAATTCTCTCGTTTACAAAGAGGATAGCCTGGTAAGTCCACTCTGATCAATTCATAGCATACAATCTTGCGACCAAAATACACCGCGCCTAGTGTGTTTTGTATGAAGGCAAGTTGAGGGGCTTCTGATTAAGCTCATCAAGTGGATGATGGCAAGGCAAAGAGAAACCTCATGCCCCGAGGGATAAACGTTAACAACGCCGCTTGAGGGGCTTAATCAGAGGCATTTAACGATGCTTGCTTAGGCACCGATAAAACCTTGATTTAATTGGAGCTGGCGAGAGGATTCGAACCCCCGACCGGCTGATTACAAATCAGCAGCTCTACCAACTGAGCTACACCAGCATATTCTTCAGCATGTTACCCCTTGAAGAAGGGCGTATTCTACGCGAGTTGTCACAAATTTCCAGCTTCGCGACAAAAAGCTTTCTGCATATCAGGCCAACTGTCTAATCTTACACCCTCAATCAAGTCTTGTTCTTGTTCTGGCTCTAAACGGATATCGACCCAATGCTCAGAAGTTTTAGCTACTCGCTGCTCCACACGAGTATAAAAATCAATATTAGCAAGCGCCACTTGACGTCGCTGCGCACGCCCTTGAGTGCTATACACACCTAATGAGACCCAATGACGCACGCCTTGTTGAGATGACAAGCCAACATCCTTTATACCGCGCCTTTTTAACTCAGCTATCTGCTTACGGGCGCTACGCAGGCCATCACTTGGAATATACACCCAATAGCCACCTGGCTCGTGGCGCTCGGTCTGACTACTGACGACTTGAACATTCTGTTCTTGTAGGCGTTGTGCCGCCTTACCAGCCTCATCAGCCAATAGAAATGGTCCCAGGGTATAACAGTGTGGCATCGCTGCCACGTGCCCTCGGGGTGCTACGGGTAACTCGATGTCGTCGATAATATCGTCAACGAACCCTATCACCTCTTTTACCTTTATTTCCACACTCTGCTTAAAATTCTCTACATTTGTCCGTAGGTCTTTATCCTCATCGAACAAGCCCCTGTTATCTACTCGGTCATCTTTTGGCACGTCATTTTCATCTATTATCACACTACCACCTGGTGAGATAACTACAGTATTTTCTAGGGGCACCAGCGCCACATTCTCGCCCGGTATTGCAATAGATATTTCGGCTGATTGCTCGCTTATCTCAATGCCTATATCAGCCAAGGTGAGGATGACATCTACCCCAGCAACGCTTTGTTGTTTTTTTTCCGCAGCAAACTTTGATTGGTTAAGGTTGGTATACAACCAAAGACCAATAATTAAATTTATTGCCAGTAGAAATAATGCGATTTTTTTCATTATTGACTCACTGAAACCGCCATCCCTTTCAACAACCAATCTTTTTCGTAAACTGTATTTTCGCACAATAAGGGCTGAATCAACTTAGCGTCACCACCCGTGATAATACAGCTCACATCACTGGCTAGTACATTTTTCATGTCAACAATAATGGCATCAACCGCTTTGCTGACGGCATAGAGGGTGCCGCAATAGATTGCTGTTTTTGTTGATGCGTTAACAGCTGACAATGCATTTTCAGCTCGTACCGGCTGTACATTGATTTTCCCCGTCTGGTTAAGCGCATTACGCATCATTGCCAAACCAGCAACGATACAACCGCCAAGATGGCGGCCATTAACATCAATAGCATCGACTGTAACGGCCGTGCCGCAATCAATAATACAAACAGCACCATCAACAAGGTGATGACCCGCGAGCAGGCCTAACCATCTATCGATACCAAGATCTTGATGGCGAGCATAGGCATTGGTCACGCCAAGCTGTATTTTTGGCGTTGTTAAATAGCTCACTGGACACAGCCAATGTTGCTTTACCCACGATTCGATATGCTGCATTTGCATTGCGCCAGTGCCATTTGCAATGACTACTCTTTCAGGCATACCGAGCTCAGACCAGTGCTGATCCAAAATAGCGAACTGCTGAAAATTATTTTCTACGTCCAATTGGTGTGAAATAGCACCTTGCTCAGACAAAATATCACCATGCGCCATAGCCCACTTTATTCGAGTATTACCCACATCAACCAGTAACATCATTGCTCTAGACCAGATATTTCACCAGAGTGAAATGTACGTTGCTTGTCACCTTGTTGTAATAACAATGCACCACTTTTATCAACACCTTGGCTAATGCCTTTATGTAGTGTGCCTCCTATACGTAGTGCCACCTGCTTATAGCGATATTGATCACGCTGCGACCATGGTTCTTTGAAGGGGTCGAAACCACTTTCATCAAAACGCTGGCAAGTGTCTACTAGACGCGAGATCAAATCTGCGGCAAGCTGATTACGCAATAGTGGTTTTCCATACACAGCTTTTATATCCGTCGCTGGCTGGTCAATCTGCTCATGCCAAGCCACAGGCAAATCGAGATTGACACCGACACCCATCACAATATCAACAGGGCCATAGCTCTCGCCACGCATTTCAACCAAAATACCTGCCAGCTTCTTCTCTCCAACAACGATATCGTTAGGCCATTTTACTCCAAGAGTAGGCTGCGCCCCAAGGTTTGGCTCGCGCCCAGATTCAATCGCCTGAAT
>JAESQP010000001.1 GCA_016765075.1 Gammaproteobacteria bacterium | reverse complement strand
GCCACGACCAGCGCTTTTACTTCTTCAGGCAAAGCCAATAAGCGCAACAAATTACTTACTGCACTGCGTGAACGGCCTACAGCTGAGGCTGCTTGCTCATGGGTAAAACCAAATTCATCAATTAATCGCTGCAGCGACTGCGCCTCTTCCAGCGGATTAAGGTCTTCGCGCTGAATATTTTCTATCAAGGCTATAGCAATGGCAGCGCGATCATCAACATCGCGCACCACTACTGGCACCTCATGCAAGCTCGCTAACTGCGCCGCACGCCAGCGACGTTCACCAGCGATGATTTCATAGCCGCCGCTATCGATTGCACGCACCACTATCGGCTGAATCACCCCTTGGGCTTTTATTGATTCAGCCAGTGTTTGCAATGCCTCTTCACGCATATCACGACGTGGTTGGTAGCGACCAGGCTGCAAGTCTTCGATCGCAATTTGACGCAACGTGCCCTCGGGGTGCAACCCCACCACTTTCTCAGCAGACTTGTCATCGACCAAGGCGGCGATATCGGTATCACCAAGCAGTGCTTCAAAACCACGGCCGAGGCTGCGTTTTTTCAACGTGCCCCCACGCTTTCGCGGATCAGGCTCTTGAGACACTTAGTTGCCATTAGTTTCCTCTGTATTAGTCGTATCCTCAGCCAAACCATGCTGGCGCGAATGAGTAGCGCTGCGTTCTTTGGCATCGCGACGCAAAATTTCGCCAGCCAAAGCCAAATAACATATCGCGCCACGCGAGCTCTTATCATATTTCATCACCGGCAAGCCGTGGCTTGGTGCCTCAGCTAAACGCACATTACGTGGCACAATGGTACGATAAACCTTATCACCAAAATGCTTAATCAATTGATCTGAAACCTCATTCGATAGATTATTACGTGGGTCAAACATGGTGCGCAACAAGCCTTTGATTTGCAAATGCGGATTTAAACTACTGCGCACATTTTCTATCGTTTCCACCAAAGCAGACAAGCCTTCCAAAGCATAGTATTCACATTGCATGGGAATAATCACACCTTCGGCAGCCACCAAGGCATTCAGAGTTAGAATATTCAACGCTGGCGGGCAATCAATCAAGATATAATCAAATCGACCAAGCACCGGCGCCAAAGCCGTTTTCAACCGCGTCTCGCGCTGACCTTGTGTAATTAAAGCCACCTCTGCTGCGGTGAGATCAGAGTTCCCAGCCAAAACGTGGTAGCCCGCGCTGTCAGAGACAATCATGGCCTCAGCCATCGTCACGCCATCAACCAGCACATGATAAGCGGAATGTGTCACGCCTTTTTTATTAATACCACTGCCCATGGTGGCATTACCCTGAGCATCAAGATCAACCAATAACACCTTGCGCTGGGTTGCCGCTAGCGATGCCGCCAAGTTGATCGTCGTTGTGGTTTTACCCACGCCGCCTTTCTGGTTGGCAACAGCAAATACCTGCGCTTTACTATCAGCCACGGTCTGCCCTTGCATCAAAGTCTATGCCCGCTTTCGGGGTAAAACACACCAAATGACGTTCTACTGTCATCGTCGGAATAGTCAGCGCAATTACCTCGACCTCAACATCGCCCAACTCGGCGATTTCTTTATATGGATACTTACCCTTCATCGCAAGTAATTGCGTTTTGGCAGCACAAAGGTGCGCCACACCATCGGCAAACTGTCGTAGCTTAGCAAAGGCGCGGCTGGTAATCTGTTGTGGCGCGGCATCAGGCTGATAGTCCTCGATACGGCTACACACCACGTTAACATTATTGAGTTTAAGTTCAATCACGGCCTGTTGCACAAAGCGGGTTTTCTTAGCGTTTGAGTCCAATAAAGTAAATTCGATATCCGGTAACAGAATCGCCAAGGGTATTCCTGGCAAACCACCACCTGTGCCAACATCCAGCACACGCAACCCATTAACATACGGTGTCAACGACAAACTGTCGAGCAGATGTTCGCTTATCATCTGCTCAGGATCACGAATCGCCGTTAAATTATAGACCCGGTTCCACTTTGCTAATAGCGCTAAATACTGACTTAACTGAGCGCATTGATCCACTGAGACCCGCAAAGACATAGACGCCAGTGAATCAGCCAGGCTCATCATCTCATTATTGATATTGTTAGTAGACATTAGCACTCCGTCAAGGTTGTATTGATGGATTCAGTTGGCCTGTCAGCGTTCAGGGCAAGGCACGTCTCGCAGCGAATGGCCGTAGCCCTTTGCAAGAGACGTAACACCGCCATGGACGCTGACAGGCCAACCCTTCGGGCGTTCGCGGTGGCGCTCCGCCACTGCGTTACAGCACTGGACAAGGACTATGGCCATTGCCTGCGTGCTGTGCCTTGTGGCGAAACACCACCGCGACGCTGAACCCATCAATACAACCTTGACGGAGTGCTGGCCCCATCTTAATCGATAACGGGCATACAAATAAGGTGCGCTAATTAGGTAACCTCTAACAATAGGGCGGCTAGCATCTCATTTGTATGCCTAAGGAAGAAATGCCCTGCCTCGTCAATAGAATGTAAAACCGCGGTAGGGTGTGTGAGCGCCCAGCGACTTACCTGGTCATAAGGCACAATTTCATCGTCTGTACCGTGCACTACCGTTAAGGGTCGTCGCTCATTATCGAGGAAAGAAAAATCATATAACGACACCGCGGGGGCAACAGCGAATAAACGTTCAACACGTTCATCCTCTGCAACTGCTTTTAATCCCGCATAGGCACCAAAGGAAAATCCCGCCAACCAAATCTTCGAATGTTTTTCTGCCAACCAATCAATGCATGCTTTCGCGTCCTCGACCTCACCCACTCCATCGGCCCATTCACCTTCACTTAAATCCACGCCACGAAAGTTAAAGCGCAACACAGCATGACCTTTGTCCGAAAACGCCTTGGCAATACAGTAAGTAACTTTATTATGCATCGTGCCACCATGCTGCGGATGCGGGTGGCAAATTAATACTGCGGGCAAATCGTGATTAGATTGGCGATAAATAATTTGCAATCGGCCCACAAGGCCAGGGATAAAATCGTGTTGCGGCATTAGACAAAACTCGTTATATGTATATATTTTCTAATTTTCTATACATTCAAAAGATGATATGTATAGATTTAGCAATAATGTGTCGCGCTATCGCTTAGCTATACTGCATTTTCTTTAAATAGATGCGCAACACTGATAGCGCTGCTGGGGTGACACCCGATATGCGCGCCATTTGACCTAGCGTTTCGGGGCGATGCTCACTGAGCTTTAGCCGTAGCTCTGATGACAAGCTGGTGACATTGGTGTAATCCAAGCCTTGCGGAATTGGCATGGTTTCGTAACGTTTTTGGCGTTCGATT